>JBIKMQ010000105.1:0-6760 GCA_044359215.1 Candidatus Chromulinivoraceae bacterium | reverse complement strand
CCACCGAGCGCGTCGGCGAGATGGCCCCGGCGATGAACGAGGTCCTCCTGGCCGCCCGGGCGCGGGGCATGCTCATCCTCCACTGCCCCAGCGACACGCTGAAGTTCTACCAGGACCACCCGGGCCGGAAACTGGCCCAGTCGGCACCGCCGGTGACGACCGACATTCCCCTGCAGGGCTGGTGTTCACGCATGGCCGACCGAGAGGCCCCGCTGCCCATCGACGACTCCGACGGCGGCTGCGACGGCTGCCCGGAGTGCCCGGGCTACGGCGCCTGGACACGGCAACACCCGGCGCTGGAGATCCGGGACGGCGACGCGATCACCGACTCGGCCGAGGCCCTGTACCTGATGCGCCAGCGGGGCATCACCAACGTCATCATCATGGGCGTGCACATCAACATGTGCGTGCTGGGCCGGCCCTTCGCCATCCGCCAGATGGTCCAGCAGGGCCAGAACGTGGTGCTCATGCGCGACATGACCGACTCGATGTACAATCACCGCAAGGCCCCCTACGTGTCGCATTTCCGGGGCACCGAGCTGGTGGTCGAGCACATCGAGCGCTTCTGGTGCCCCAGCATCACCCGCACGGCGTTCACCGGGAAGCCGCCCTTCCGCTTCGCCGGCGACGTGTCCAAAAAGATCGCTCTGGTGATCGGCGAGAACGAGTACCGCACCTGGGAGACGCTGCCCGACTTCGCCCGCGAGCACTTGGCGCCCCGGGGGTTCACCGTCGTGCCGGTGATGGCCTCACCCCGGGAGGGCGACCCCGAATTCCAGAACATCGAGGCGCTGCGAGACGCCGACCTGGTGGTGGTGAGCACGCGACGGCGCACGCCGCCGCAACGCCTCATCGACCTGCTCAAGGCGCACGTGGCCGCCGGCAAGCCCGTGGTGGCACTCCGAACGGCCAGCCACGGCTTCGACGCCGCGCCCAAGGCCCCGGGCTACGCGGCATGGCCCTCCTTCGACCGGGACGTGCTGGGCCTGAAGTACGGCGGGCATTACAACAACAAGCCGCCGCAGGGCCCGCGCACCTTCCTCGAGGGCGTGGCCGGCCAGGCCGCGCACCCGGTGATGACGGGCGTGACCGGTGCGCGGCAGATCACCACCTCGCACCTCTACAAGCAGTCGGCACCCGGCGATTCGGTGACGGTGTTGATGCAGGGCCGGGTGGAGGGACAGACGACCGTTGAACCCGTGACCTGGGTGAACACCGCCCAGGGTCGGCGGGTCTTCGCCACCTCGCTCGGCAACCCGGACGATTTCGAGACGGCCTCGTTCCGGCGCCTGCTGCTCAACGGCATCCTGTGGGGCCTGCGCGAACCGTTGCCGCCAGCCGAGGCTCCCATCGCCGGCAAGCCCATCGTGCCGGCCCCGAAGGAGGCGGCCATCGAAGCCCAACCCGCCAATGGCACAACCGCGACCACGACCGCGACCACGACCACGAACGCCGCCCGACCGGAGGCCACGGCCCAGCTGCCAGCCCCGACGCCGCCGCCCCCGGACCTGCCTCAGGAGGCCCCGGCCGCGGCGTTGAGTCCCGGGGAATCCCTGACGCGGTTCCATGTGGCCGACGACCTCGCGTGGGAACAGCTGCTGGCCGAGCCGCAGATCGCCCAGCCGGTGTTCCTGAACTTCGACCAGCGCGGCCGGATGTGGGTGGTGGAATACCGCCAGTACCCCTCGCCCGCCGGCCTGACGCGCATCAGCCGCGACAGCGTGTGGCGCTCGGTGTACGACAAGGTGCCGCCGCCGCCGCCGAAGCATTTCCCGGGCAAGGACCGCATCAGCATCCACGAGGACACCGACGGCGACGGCCGGCCCGACCGGCACACGGTGTTCGTGGACGGGCTGAACATCGCCACGGCCGTCGAGCACGGGCGGGGTGGGGTGTGGGTGCTGAACCCGCCCTACCTGCTCTTCTACCGCGACGCCAACCACGACGACGTGCCCGATGGCGACCCGGAGGTGCGCCTCTCGGGCTTCGGTCTCGAGGACACCCACAGCGTGGCCAACTCGCTGCGCTGGGGGCCCGACGGATGGCTCTACGGCGCCCAGGGCAGCACGGTGACCGGCAACGTGTGGGTGCATGGGGCCGACGGGAAGCCGTTGAACGCCAAGGCCATCTATTCGCAGGGGCAGAACCTCTGGCGCTACCACCCCGAGCGCCGGATCTACGAGGTGTTCTCGGAAGGCGGCGGCAACGCCTTCGGCTGCGAGATCGACAGCCGGGGACGGATGTTCTCGGGCCACAACGGCGGCGACACGCGGGGCTTCCACTACCAGCAGGGGGCCTACCTGCAGAAGGGCTTCGAGAAGCACGGGCCGCTGTCGAACCCCTACGCCTTCGGGTACTTCCCGGCGATGGCCCATGACCGCATCCCGCGCTTCACGCACAACTTCGTGATCTACGACCACGGCGCGCTGCCCGACCGGTATGCGGGCCGGCTCTTCGGCGTGGAGCCGCTTCAGGGCCGCATCGTGATGAGCGCCATCACGCCCGAGGGATCGACCTTCCGCACCCGCGACCTGAGTCACCCGGTGACCAGCGACGACCGGTGGTTCCGGCCGGTGGACATCAAGGTCGGGCCCGACGGAGCCCTGTACGTCTGCGACTGGTACGACCAGCAGGTGAACCATTTCCGCAACCACGAGGGCCGGATGGACGCGGCCAACGGCCGGATCTACCGCCTGAAGGCCCAGGGGGCCCGGCCGGTCCGGACGCCCGACCTGGGCAAGGCCCCCTCGGCCCAGCTGGTGAAGGCGCTCGAGGCGACCAACCGCTGGACCCGGCAGACGGCGCTGCGGGTGCTGGCGGATCGGAAGGAGACGTCGCTGGTGGCCCCGCTGACCGAAGCCCTCTTCCGCAGCCGGGGACAGACCGCGCTGGAGACGCTCTGGGCACTGAACCTCAGCGGGGGCTGGACCGAGACGCTGGCGCAACGGGCGCTGACGCACCCGGAGCCCGCGGTGCGCGAGTGGGCCGTGCGGTTGTCCGGCGACGGCCGTGCGGTGTCCGGCGAGATGGCCCGGGCCCTGGCCGGGATGGCGGCCGGCGAGCCCGACCTGGCGGTGCGCAACCAACTGGCCTGCACGGCCCGCCGCCTGCCGTCCTCCAGCGGCCTGGGCATCGTGGCGGCGCTGGCCGCACGGGCCGAAGACACCACGGACCCGCGCCAGCCGCTGCTGCTGTGGTGGGCCCTCGAGGCCTGGGCCGAGGGCGAGGCCGAGGCCGTGCTGGGGCTCTGGGCCGACGCGACCTTCTGGAGGCACCCGCTGGTCGAGCAGCACCTGGTCGAGCGCATGGCCCGGCGCTGGGCCCAGCCCGGCACCCAGCGCGACCTGCTGCGCTGCGCCCGGCTGTTCGAACTCTCGCCCACCCCGGCCCACAGCCGCCGGTTGGCCGCCGGCCTGGAGCAGGCCTCGAAGGGCCGCGCGCTCTCGGGCCTGCCCGAGACGCTCCGTCGGGCGATGGCCCGGCACGGCGTCGGCTCGGCGGGCTTCGCGCTGCGACAGGGCGACCCGGCCGCGATCGTCGAGGCGCTCCGGACGGTGGCCGACGAGACGGCCACCCGGGCCGAGCGGCTGGAGTATCTCGGCGTGCTGGCCGAGGTGCGGGTGCCCGGGGCGGTGCCTGCGCTCTCCAAGGCCTGCCGAGGCATCGTGAAGGACGACGCGCTGCGCCAGGCCACCCTGACGGCCCTGGCCGGGCATGAAGATCCGGCGATCGCCCAGGTCGTGCTCAGCGTGTATCCGGCCCTCGGTCCGTTGTCGCTGCCCACGGCCCAGGCGCTCCTGGCCAGCCGACCAGCATGGTCGAAAGCCTACGTGCAGGCCATCGCCCGGAAGCCCTCGGGCTGGGCGGCCCCGGCGATCCAGCCCCAGAGCATCCCCCCGAGCATCGTCCGGCGGATCAAGCAGCATCGCGACAGCGGCCTGCAGGCGTTGGCCGAGTCGGTGTGGCCGAACACGGGCAAGGCCACGGGCGCCGAGATCGATCGCCAGATCCGCGAGCGGGCCGCATGGATCCGCGCCGAACCCGGCGACCCGTACGCGGGCCGGACCCTCTTCACCGCATCCTGCGCGGGCTGCCACCGGCTCTTCGCGCAGGGGGCCGAAGTTGGGCCCGACCTCACGGTTCATGACCGCACCGACATCGAGTCGCTCCTCCTGGCCATCCTCAACCCGAGCGCCGAGATCCGCGAGGGCTACGAGAACCACACGGTCGAGACCCGCGACGGGCGGTCGCTCCCGGGCTTCCTGGTGGAGCAGAACCCCCAGTCGATCGTGCTGCGCGGGCTCGACAACCAGAACGTGGTGCTGGCGCGGTCCGAGATCGCCGAACTGATCCCGGCCGGATTGTCGCTCATGCCCGAGGGGCTGATCGACGGGTGGTCACCACAGCAGGTCCGCGATCTCTTCGCCTACCTCCGCAGCACCCAACCGCTGGTGGGCGAGCCGCCCAAGCCCCGGAAGGCCTCGCCCTGAAGCCCAGGGTGCTCCCACCGACCGTCACGGCCCCGATCTCGAACCCCACACCCGAACCCCTCGAACCCACCCCATGAACCCCACACCCCGCCCCCTCCGGCCGGCCCATGCCGGCTTCACCCTCATCGAGCTGCTGGTGGTCATCGCCATCATCGCCATCCTGGCCGGCATGCTCCTGCCGGCCCTGTCGAAGGCCAAGGCCAAGGCCCAGGGCAGCTACTGCCTCAACAACCTGCGCCAGATCGGCTTCGGCGTGGCGATGTACTCGGGCGACAACGGCGAGCGGTTCCCGCGCTGCAAGAACTGGGGCAAGGTGTGGGGCGACTCCTTCATGGTGGGCACCAAGTACCACTACGAGCTGCTGGAGCCCTACGTCGGCAAGAACACCGGGACCAACCGCCTCGCCCCGACGGTGCAGAGCCGCAACACGCCGCCCTCGCCGCACACCTACGCCTGCCCGGTGGGCCTGCGCGGCAAGGACCCGCAGCTCAGCGGCGACAACTACCGCAACTGGCTGCGCGACAACGACTGGATCACCTATCCCTGGAACCACATCTTCCTCAAGAAGGACCAGGCGAGCTACGACGTGGACCGTCCGGTCAGCGGGCGCATGACCTCGTCGGTGGCCAATTCATCGACGGCGGTGCTGCTCTGGGAGATGCCCTACTGGACGCCGGCCTTCGCACCCCACAACGGGTCGATCCAGCTGGTCTTCGCCGACTCGCACGCGGCGCCGGAGAAGCGCCACCCGAAGGAGCAGGATTGGTGGGCCTTCCACAGCCGGCGCGGCTGGGATGACAGCGACCCGACGGGCATCGCCTTCAAGAACCAGTGAGCCGTGGGTCGGCCGGCCAGACGGGTTCTGGCCCGCCGAATGGGCTCAGGCCGGGCGGGCCGAAGCCGGGACAGGAGTCGCAGCCTGGGCAGAAACCGGGGCCGCGACCGACGGAACTCCCGTTCAGCGCGGGGGCGGGCCGCCGGGGCCACCCCGGCCTGCGGGACCGCCAGGACCGCCGAAGCCGGGCGGCGGCGGGAACACCGCGGAAAGCCCGTCGACAATCTGCTCCTCGGTCACCGAACCCTTGCCGGCCTTGTCCCACTGGCTCCACCAGCGGGCGGCCAGGGCCTTCCACTCCGGGGCGCTGATCCGGCCATCCTGGTTGGTGTCCGACGCCTCGGTCATCGGCTGGGCGATGAACATGCCGGGGCCGAAGCCTCCGGGGCCACCCGGACCGCCGGGGCCGCCAGGGCCGCGGTTGGGCCCACGACCGCCGGGGCCGCCGGGGCCGCCTGGGCCACCAGGACCACCGCGCCCCCCGGGGCCGCCTGGGCCTCCCGGAGCGCCGAAGCCGCCGATCTCCATGCCCGGCGAGGCACCGGCCAACTGGGCCGCCACCGACTGGTGACGCGCCGGGACGAAGCCCTTGATCGGCTTGGGAGGTGCTCCGAAGGGATTCATGCCTGCGCCTCCGCGGCCGGGGCCTCCGGGCCCTCCGCCGGGCCGGCCGGGACCGCCGCCGAAGGGGTTGTTCTCCACGGGCTTACCGGCCACGACCTGATCGAAGCGCTCGAGCTTGTCGGCCGACTCGTCGGCGACACTCGGGCGCACCAGCGCGGCGACCTCGTCGACCTGCCGGGCGAGGCGATCGGGCTGGAAGATCGTTCCCTGGAACTCCCTCAGGCGGGCCAGGTACGCCTCCTTGAACGCCGGCACGGCGAAGACGCGCTCGAAAAACCGGTTCTGACCCGACCAGGGCTTCTGGACGCTGAGCTGCTCGCGCTGTTCCTGGCTGCCCTGCATGGAGAAGTTGCCGAAGGAATGGTCGAGGTCCCATGGCACGAACTGGAACCGGTCGGTCTTCGGGTGCAGGTACATCACGTAGTTCTGGCCGATGGTGAGGATCGAATCGAGGGTGCTCAGCCACACGGTGACCGCCATGAACCGGCCGAAGGCGTCGACGTCGAGGAACTCCGGGGCGCGCCGGGCGAACTCGGCGTCGTCGGCCCGGGTCACCAGCCGGGCGAAGTCGATGACCCGTTGCTTCTGCTTCGCCGTCAGCTCGGACTTGGCGTCATAGATCTGCTGGTAGGCCTTCCAGTCGTCGCCGAGGTCCTGGAACAAGGTCGGGGTGACCGGCTTGAAGATGGCGCCCTTCTTGGAGCCGAACCGCGCGTCGGCCCAGCGGTTGTCGGGGTTTTCCACGATGGAATAGAGCCCGAGATAGTCGTTGGTGCGCACACCCGGGGCGGTGACCCGGACCCGAGCGTAG
>JBIKMQ010000104.1:0-6761 GCA_044359215.1 Candidatus Chromulinivoraceae bacterium | reverse complement strand
CGTTGAACCTGCAGCCCTACAACGCATCCCGTCACCTGTCCGTGCTGAGGTCGGCCGGCCTTGTCGAGGTCGAGAGGGTCTCCAAGCAGCGGATCTACCGCCTGGCCGAGACCTTCCGGAACCGCCTGGCCGACAACGACCGCGTGCTGGACCTCGGTTGCTGCCGGTTCGATTTCAACCAAATGCCCCGCTGAGAGCCTGTCTTAGGGGCATCGGTGGTGGCCGCCCCCGACGGGCTACGATCGTTGGATTCGGCATGCGAGCGCCGAAAAAAGCCCGTTGTTCCCGGATGCCGGCCGGGGTCAATGTCGGCGCTTCTATGATGGATCAGGTCAACCTGGGTTTGGTCGGCGGAGGCACGGTGGGCGGCGGCGTCTGGCAGGCGCTCCAACGCAACGGCGACCTGATGGCGGCACGCCTCGGGCTGCGCCTGGAGGTCGTGCGCATGGCCGTGCGCGATCCGAAGCGGACCCGCGGATTCACGGTGCCCGCCCCGGTGCTGACCGGCGACTGGAGCGAGGTGGTCCATGACCCGAAGGTGCAGGTGGTGGTGGAGTTGATGGGAGGCACCACGACCGCGCGTGAGGTGGTCCGGGCGGCCCTGAAGCTCGGCAAGCCGGTGGTCACCGCCAACAAGGCCCTGCTGTCGGCCCATGGCCCCGAACTGTTCGCCTTGGCCGCCAAGCACCGGACCAACCTCTACTACGAGGCGGCCGTCGCCGGCGGCATCCCCATCATCAAGGCCCTCCGCGAATCCTTCGCCGGCAACCGGATCACCCGCATCGCCGGCATCGTCAACGGCACCTGCAACTACATCCTGACCCGGATGAAGCTCGAGGGCGCCGAGTTCTCCGAGGTCCTCGCCGACGCCCAGCGCCTGGGCTACGCCGAGGCCGAGCCGTCCCTCGACATCGACGGCCACGACGCCGCCCACAAGATCGGAATCCTCGCCTCGCTGGCCCATGGCTTCTGGGTCCGGCCCGAGACCATCCACACCGAGGGCATCCGCCACCTCTCCAAGCTCGACATCCAGTTCGCAGGACAACTGGGCTACACGATCAAGCTGCTCGGGATCATCCAGCTGGTCGCCTCGCCCGCCCCCGCCGCGGCGAAGAAGGCCAAGAACTCCAAAAAGGCCCCGGCCGACGGACAGGCCTCGGGCATCCAGGTGTCGGTGTACCCGGCCCTCGTGCCCAACACCCATGTGCTGGCCTCGGTGAACCACGCCTTCAATGCGGTGGCCGTGCGCGGTGACACCGTGGGCGACACGTTGTTCTACGGGCGCGGCGCGGGCCAGGACCCCACCGCGAGCTCGGTGCTGGGCGACCTCGCCGACGCCGCGCTGGACCTGCGCGCCGGCAACCACCACCGGGTGCCGCCGTTCGTCACCCACAACGGTCAGGGCCGAGTGGCCCCGCTCGATGCCATCGCCTCGCGCTTCTATGTGCGGCTCGATGTCTCCGACCGTCCCGGCGTGTTCGCGCGCATCGCCACCGTGCTGGCGCGGGCCAAGATCGGCATCTCGTCCATCATCCAGCCCGAGGGCCATACCGGCGAGACTGTGCCGGTGATCCTGATGCTCGACGCCGCCAGCAACCAGTCGGTCCGCAAGGCCCTGGCGACGATCGGCCGGTTGTCGGTGGTGAAGTCGAACCCGGTGATGCTGCGGGTCGAGAACCTCGACTGAGCCCGAGGCGCAATTCTCGGTTCCCGCCATCCTCTTCCGGATCCGTCGCCCATGAACGAGTTCGAATTGATCGACCGCCTCAAGCCGCTGCTGCCGCGGAATGATTCCGTGGTGGTGGGTGCGGGCGACGATTGTGCCGTGCTCCAGCCCCCCGCTGCGGGCCACCAGTTGCTCTTCAAGACCGATGCGGTGGTCGAAGGCGTGCACTTCACGGCGGAGACCCCGGCCGAGAAGGTCGGGCGCAAGGCCCTGGCCCGGGCCGTGAGCGACATCGCCGCCATGGCGGGCACGCCGACCTCGGCCGTCGTCACGCTCGGGCTGCCGCCCGGGTTCAGCGCAGGACGGGTCGAGGCGATCTACCGCGGCATGGCCGAGTTCGCTGGCGGGCACGGCATCGCCCTGGTCGGGGGCGAGACCACCCGCAGCCCGGGTGCGATGTTCCTGAGTGTCGCCCTGCTCGGCACGGTACCGGCCGGGCGTGCCGTGCTCCGGTCGGGCGCCAAGGTGGGCGACGCGGTCTTCGTGACCGGCGAACTCGGCGGGTCCATCGAAGGGCATCACCTGGACTTCGAACCCCGCGTGGTCGAGGCCCGGTGGCTGGCCGAGCACTTCGACATCCACGCGATGATGGACCTGAGTGACGGCCTCGCCGGTGACCTGCAGCACATCCTCCAGGCCAGTCGGGTGCCCGGCGGGGAGATCCTGGCCCCGGCCCTGCCGATCCGGCCGGCGGCCCGACTGCGGGCCCGTTCCAGCGACACGGCCAAGCCGGCGGTGGTGGCCGCGCTGACCGACGGCGAAGACTTCGAACTGGTGCTCACCATCGCCTCGGCGGATGCCGTGCCGCTGCTCGACGGCTGGAAGGCCCGCTTCCCCGAGACCCGCATCACCTGCATCGGCAAACTCAATGATCGGCCCGGTCTCTTCCTGCGGGAGGAACGCGGACTGACGCCCCTGGGCCACGGATACCAGCACTTCGAGTGATGGCGACGGTCCGCACCACATCCCCGGAAGAGACCGAGGCGCTCGGCGAGCGGGTGGGCCGCGCCGCCCGGGCCGGCTGGGTGGTCGGCCTCGACGGAGACCTGGGTGCGGGCAAGACCGCCTTCGTGCGGGGATTCGTGCGGGGCCTGGGCTGCACCGCGCGCGCCCACTCGCCCACCTTCGCCCTGCTGCACGAATACCGCGGGGGGCGCCTGCCGATCTTCCACCTCGACCTGTACCGACTCGGGTCGGCCGATGACCTGCACGCCGCCGGGCTCGATTCATGCCTCAGCCCGGGCGATGCCGTATCCATCATCGAATGGTACTCGCGGGCCGAAGGGTTGAACCCGCCCCCCGCCTCGCTCCACCGCATCGGCTTCCGCTGGGTCGACGAATCCACCCGCGAAATCACCCATGATCTGCCTGGCCTTTGAATTCACCAGCGACCGCCGTTCGGTGGCGGTGAGCGACGGCGACCGGCGCGTGCTGGCCGAGGCGGTCCATGACCGTGGAAGGACGACCCCGGTTTTCCAACTGGTCGAGCGGGCCTTGGCCGAGGCAGGCCTCTCCCGGTCCGCAGTCGAGCGGTTGGCCGTCAGCATCGGCCCCGGCAGCTACACGGGCATCCGCCTGGCCATCGCCGCCGCCCAAGGGTGGCACCTGGCCACCGGGGTCGACGTGGTGGCGGTGGATACGTTCGAGGCCCTTCTCCAGCAAACCCTGCGACAGGCCTCATCGGGCCCGCGCGTCCTCTGCGTCAACGCCCAGCGCCAGGAATTCGCGGTGCGTGAATGGAGCGGAGGCGGTTGGACCGGACCGCTGCACCTCGAGTCGACCGAAGGATTGCTGCAGCGCCGGGCCGCCGGGGAGGCGCTCTTCGGCCCGGACCTCCGGGCATGGATCCAGGGCCTTCCCGCCACTTCGGTCGGCCCGGACGGGTCGCCAGCGAACCCGGTGGATCGGGCGGACATCGACCGATGGGCCGAGGCGGTCGAGGCGTTTCCCACCGCCGGCGACGTGGCGCTGCTGGCCGCAACGGCCAACCCGGTGCCACCGGAGACCCTGGCCCCGGTCTACCTCCGCGAGGCCGCCTTCGTGAAGGCCCCGCCCCACCGGCGCATCCCGGGAATCACGGACTGACGATGCCGACCTTCTGGGAATGCGACCGTTGCACGGCCTGCTGCCGCTGGCCCGGCCAAGTGCGCCTGAGCGACGCCGATGTCACGCGCATCGCCGCCCACCTGCAACTCACCGAGGCCGAATTCATCCAGGGCCATACCCGGATCAACGCCCAGCGCAACGGGCTGGCACTGCTGGATCAATCCGACGGGTCGTGCGCCTTCTTGGACGCCGGGGGCAATTGCCGCATCCAACCGGTGAAACCCGGCCAATGCAGCGATTTCCCCAATCGCTGGAACTTCCCCGGGTTCGAGAAGCTCTGCCGCGCCAAGCCCGTGCAGGTGACGGCCGAGGAATGGGAACGGCGGGTCAACGCACCGGCGCCGCCCTTCGAGCCGCTGTCGGCCCGGGACCAGCCGCTCGGGGGCTGAGAAAGCCGTCCTTCCCCCGCCAGGGGAAACGCGCTACGAAAAGGGCATGATTTCCCCCCGGGTCCTCGCCCGCTGCATCCTGTTCATCACCATGACCGCGACCATGGCCCGTCTCGTCCATGCGGCCGACCTGAAGATCGGCATCATCGGTCTCGACACCTCGCACGCCACCGCCTTCACCGAGATCCTCAACAACCCCCAGGCCAAGGACCACGTGGCCGGAGCCAAGGTCGTGGCGGCCTTCAAGGGCGGCAGCCCGGACATCGAGTCGAGCATCACCCGGGTCGAGGGCTACACCACCACCCTTCGCGAGAAACACGGCGTCCGGATCGTCGACTCCATCGAGGAACTGTGCGCCCAGGTCGATGCCGTCATGTTGCTCAGCGTCGACGGACGACCGCACCTCGCCCAAGCCAAGCCCGTGCTGGCCGCCCACAAGCCGTTGTACATCGACAAGCCGATGGCCGGCACCCTGCGGGACGTGCACACGCTGGCCCGCCTGGCGGCCGAGTCGAAGACGCCGTTCTTCAGCTCCTCTTCCCTGCGCTTCGCCAAGTCGAGCCAGGCCGTGCGGAAGGGTTCGATCGGCACCGTCACCAACGCCTGGTGCGGCAGCCCGGCCAGCCTCGAGAAGACCCACCCCGACCTGTTCTGGTACGGGGTGCACGGTTGCGAGTCGCTCTTCACCGTGATGGGGAGAGGCTGCGAGTCGGTCCGACGTGGCAAGACCGCCGAGGGCAAGATCGAGGTGATCGGCACCTGGAAGGGCGGCCGCACCGGCACCTTCCGTGAGGTCGAGGGCTATCAGGGCAAGGCCCAGGGGACCCTCGGCACGGCCGATGTCGGGGCCTTCGACGGGTACGCGCCCCTGGTGGCCGAGGCCGTGAAGTTCTTCCAGACAAAGGTGTCCCCGGTGCCCATCGAGGAGACCCTTGAACTCTTCGCCTTCATGGAGGCGGCCGATGAGAGCAAGCGCCGTGGCGGAGCCCCGGTGAAGCTTTCCGAGGTCGTCGAGAAGGCGACCCGACCCTGAGCCTTCCCTCGGCTCGGTCCGTCTTCGAGGCGAACCTCGACTCCCCCGCGGGTTGGCGGATTGGCCGGGTAATCGGCCACTCGACACGCACCGGGCTCCTGTGCGCCAGAACCACCGGTCACATTGCATCCCGAGTTGGGTGGAATGAAATCCCCGGTTGACCTGCCGGGCACCCCCGATAGCCTTTCCAGCTTTGGTAAGGCAACTGGTCAACGAATACGAACATTATGGCAGTCAATGTAGCGATCAATGGTTTCGGCCGCATCGGCCGACTGGTCTTCCGCGCCCTCGTCGAACAGGGTCTGGTCGGCAAGGACATCAACGTCGTCGCGGTGGGTGACATCGTCCCCGCCGACAACCTGGCGTACCTCCTCAAGTACGACTCCTCCCAGGGTCGCTTCGCCGGCACCGTCGGCTCCGCCAAGTCCTCCCCGGACAAGGCCGAGGACGACGTGCTGATCGTCAACGGCGCCGAGATCCGCGTCGTTTCCGCCAAGACCCCGGCCGAACTGCCGTGGAAGGCCCTCGGCGTGGACATCGTCATCGAGTCCACCGGTCTCTTCACCGAGGCGGACAAGGCCAAGGGCCACCTCGTGGCCGGCGCCAAGAAGGTCATCATCTCGGCTCCGGCCAAGGGTGAAGACATCACCGTCGTCATGGGCGTGAACCATGAGAAGTACGACGGCAAGAACCACCACATCATCTCCAACGCGAGCTGCACCACCAACTGTCTGGCACCGGTGGTCCACGTCCTCCTGCGCGAGGGCTTCGGCATCGAAGAGGGTCTGATGACCACGGTGCACGCCTACACCGCGACCCAGAAGACGGTCGACGGCCCGAGCAAGAAGGACTGGAAGGGCGGCCGTACCGCGGCCCAGAACGTCATCCCCAGCACCACCGGTGCCGCCCGCGCCGTCGCGCTGGTCTGCCCCGAGGTGAAGGGCAAGCTGACCGGCATGGCCTTCCGCGTGCCGGTGCCGACCGTGTCCGTGGTCGACCTCACGGTGAAGACCGTGAAGGAGACCAGCTACGCCGAGATCTCCGCCGCCATGAAGCGCGCCAGCGAGACCTACCTCAAGGGCATCCTGAACTGGACGTCTGACGAAGTGGTCTCCAGCGACTTCATCCACGACAACAACAGCTCCATTTTCGACCACAGTTCCGGTATCGAACTGAACAGCCGCTTCTTCAAGCTGGTGAGCTGGTACGACAACGAATGGGGTTACAGCAACCGGGTCGGTGACCTGGTCAAGCTGGTGATCAGCAAGGGCCTGTAATCCAGGCTGACCTCCCGGAGAGTGCTTCGGGAACGGTTTTCAAGGCGACCCTGCCGGACGTTCCGGATCAGGGTCGCCTTTTTTTAGGCCCTCGAATTAGGCCCTCGGGTGATGCCGCCGGTGGACCGTCTTCAGGTGCTCGGGGGCCACGTGAGTATAGATCTCTGTGGTGGCGACGCTGGCATGGCCCAGGAGCTCTTGGATCACCCGAAGGTCCGCACCATGGGCGA
>JBIKMQ010000103.1:0-6841 GCA_044359215.1 Candidatus Chromulinivoraceae bacterium | reverse complement strand
CCGCGCGCGCCGATCCCCTCGCCAAGCACGAAGATCCTCGGGTCCTCCGTCATCGAGGTCGACAGAGCCTCGAGCGTGGCCCGGGCGAAGGGCAGTTCCCGGGTGCCGGGGCCGGTCCCGGGGGCCTCTCGGGGCGGTCCCGGCCGCGGACCCGCCACGACGTGGGTGGTCGCCCCCTCCGGGGCCGGCGCGGCAGCCGCCTCGGCGGATGCGTGCGCGGCCTCGGCGAGGGCCTCGACCTCGTGCTCGAGGGCCACGAGACCGGGCTCGTCGGCCAGCCCGCGGTCGAGCAGCACGGCGCGCAGGCGGGCGATGGGGCAACGCTCCTTCCAGGCGTCGACCTCGGCACGAGTGCGGTAGGTGAAGTCCCCCATGCCCTCGGCATGGGCGCGCGTCCGGTAGGTCCGGCACTCGAGGAGCGTCGGGCCGCCGCCGGACCGGGCCCGGGCCACGGCCTCGCGCACCGCGGCCTCGACCGCCAGCGCGTCGTTGCCGTCCAGGGCGACCGACGGCAGGCCGTAGGCCGCGCCGCGTTCCGCCACGCCGGGGTTGCCGGCGACGGACGCGAACGGCACCTCGGTGGCGAACTGGTTGTTCTCGCAGACGAACAGCACCGGCAGCCGCCAGATCGACGCCATGTTGAGCCCCTCGTGGAAGGCGCCATTGTTGACCGCGCCGTCGCCGAAGAAGGCCACCGACACGCGCCGGTCTCCCAGGACCAGCGAGCTGTAGCCCGCGCCGGCCGCCTGCAGGATGCAGGGCCCCACGATGCCACTGGTGCCCATCAGGCCCACCTCGGGGGCGAAAAGGTGCATCGAGCCCCCCCGGCCCCGCGAGCATCCGGTCTCGCGGCCGTAGAGCTCGGCCACCAGCGCCCCCGGGTCCACCCCCTTGGCCAGCGCGTGTCCGTGGCCCCGGTGGGTGCTGAAGATCGGATCGTCCGGCCCGAGATGCGCACAGACCGCCGCTGCGATGGCCTCCTGGCCGACGCAGGTGTGGCAGGCCCCGTGGATGAGCCCGAGCCGGTGGGAGCGTGCCAGGCGCTCCTCGACCCGGCGGATCACGAGCATGGAACGATAGAGCGCGAGGGGCGAGGTCCGGTCGGCGTCGGTCATCGGGGGTCGGAGTTCGGAGTGTCGGCGGTCGTCCCCGGGGTCGGGTGGGCCGGGATGGCCACGACCCGCACCCGCGTGAGCACCGCGCCGCCGAGGATGAAGCAGGCGGCCAGGAAGTGAAGGCATTGCGTCTCGCCGGCACCGTTGGCGCGCAGCCAGCCGGTGACATGGTTGCCGGCGTATCCGGCGAGGTTCGCGCCCATGTTGATCAGTCCGGTGGCCGCGGCGGCGGCCGAGGCGCCGAGGGTCAGGGAGGGCAGCGTCCAGAAGGGCGCGATCCAGAAGAAGGCGGCCAGCGCCGTGAGGCAGAGCCACCCCATCTGCGCGGCGAAGCCCTGACCGGGCAGGGTGCTGCCGAGCAGGAACACGCCTGTCGCCATCATCCCGCCGGCCGCGTGCCACTTGCGGTCGCCCGTGCGGTCGGCCGAGCGGCCGGAGACCAGCACGCTGACGATGCCGCAGGCGTAGTAGAGTCCGCTGCAGAGCAGCGTCAGGCGGTCCGAGCCGCCCGACAGGTTCTTGACCGTGGTGGGCAGCCAGAAGGTGAGCGCGTAGCCCCCGCTGTTGCCGATGGTCACCGCCAGCACCAGCAGCCAGACCCCGGGCAACCGGAGAGCCTGCCAGACGCCCAATCGGCCTCCGGCCGCCTTCGCGGTCGCCTCGGCGGCCAGTTCGCCCTCGAGATGGTCCCGTTCCGCCGGGCTCAGCCAGCGGGCGTCGCGGGGGCGGTCCGTCAGGCACCACGGCACCATCACCCCGAGCAGCACCGCAGGCAGGCCCTCCACGATGAACATCCACTGCCACCCGGCCAGCGACAGCCAGTCGGCGTCGAGCAGCAGCGAGGAGACCGGGGCGCCCGCAGCCATGCTGAAGGGCACGGCCACCAGCAGCCACGACAGCGCCCGGGAGCGCTCCCGCTGGACGAACCAGTGCGAGAAGTGGACGATGATGCCGGGAAAGAATCCCGCCTCGGCCACGCCCAGCAGGAACCTCGCCCAGTAGAACTGCCCGGGCGTCTTCACGAAGGCCATGCCCGCCGAGATGAGTCCCCAGGTGATGAGGATGCGGGAGAACCATTTCCGGGCGCTCCAGCGTTCCACCAGGAGCGCGCCTGGGATCTCGAGGAACAGGTAGCCGATGAAGAACACGCCGATGCCGAATCCGAAGACCCCCTCCGAGAACCCGAGGTCGCGGCCCATCCGCAGCTTGGCGAAGGCGACGTTGGCCCGGTCGAGGTAGGCGACCAGGTAGAGCACGATCACCAGGGGCAGGATGCGCCAGGCCACCTTGCGACGCAGGGCGGGCACATCGATCCCGGACCCGGCGGGGGCCGTCGGCAGATCGTGGGTCCGGTGGCTCATGGGGTTGGGGCAGGGGTGGTCCGGCGGTGCGTCGGTCATTTGCCCGCCGTGTAGCCCCCGTCCACGGTCAGGGCGCTTCCGGTGACGAAGGAAGCCGCATCGCTGGCGAGGAACAGCGCCGCCGAGGCGATCTCCGGCGGGGCCGCCATGCGTTTCATGGCGTGGGGCGACTCGAGCTGGCGGAGGTAGTCGGCGGGATCGGCGTACTGCCGGAGCATGGCGTCGACGAAGGGGGTGCGCACCCGGCCCGGGCAGATGCAGTTCACGCGCACCCCCGTCGTGCCGAGGTCCATCGCCATCGAGCGGGTCATGCCCACCACGGCATGCTTGGTGAGGGTGTACGCGAAGCGCGCCTCCATGCCCATCAGGCCGGCGATGGAGGCGATGTGGATGATCGAGCCCCGCCGGCGTTCGAGCATGCCCGGCAGCACCGCCCGCGAGAGGTGGCGCGGCCCCAGCACGTTGACCTTCCAGAGGCGGTCCAGATCGTCCGTCCCGGTGGTGAGCACGGTGCCGACATGGCCGACGCCGGCGTTGTTGACCAGCACGTCGCACCGGCCGGAACGCTCCTCGACCCGGCGGGCCGCCGCGAGGCAGGCCGCCTCGTCGGCCACGTCGAGTCGCAGCGCCTCGACCCGGTGTCCCGCGGCCCGGAGCGACCCGGCCGTGGCCTCGGCGGCCGCCTCGTCGAGATCCGAGACATGGACGAAGGCCCCGGCCTGGGCGAAGCATGCGGCGATGGCGGCCCCGATGCCGGAGCCGGCACCGGTGACCAGGGCGATCCGGTCGTCGAGGGTGATCATGGTCGGGGCGACAGTCCGAGGCGCTCCCCGGCCTCCCGGGAGGTCCGCTCGAAGAGGTCCGCGTTGACGGGCAGCGAGAGGTCCTGGTCGAAGGTGGGCAACAGCCGGCGCATGCGCTCCGCGCCACCCGGGGCGGAGAGGAGGTGAGGCAGGCAGGAGCGGACGACCTCGAGGGCGATGTTGACCGAGACCGACGCCCCGGGCGACGCGCCCAGCAGTGCGGCGACGGATCGGTCGGCCGACGAGAGCACCTCGGTGCCGAAGTGCAGCGCGCCACGGTCGGCCCGGTGGATGGCCTGCACCCGGATGCCCGCCTCCACCAGGCGCCACTGCCCCGCCCGGGCCGCGGGGAAGAATTCGCGCAGCGCGGCGAGGCGGGACTCCATGCCCTGCAGCCCCTGCTCCACGAGGTAGCGCACCAGCCGGCGGTTGCGCACGGCGGTGCGCAGCAGGGCCGGGAGATTTCCGGGCCGTATCGATGCCGGCAGGTCGGTCCACCCGCCGGTGTGCCGCAGGAAGCGCGTGGTCCACGACGCGAACGGACCGAAGAGCAGGTGCCGTCGGCCGCCCATCCGCCGCAGGTCGAGATGGCCCGCCCCGAGGCTGGGCGAGGAGGGTGGCGTGGCGCCGTAGACCTTCGCCTCGTGACGCGCGCAAAGGTCGGGATCGTCGCATACCAGCCACTGGCCGCCGATCGGGAAACCGCCCAGTCCGGCGGCCTCGGGCAGGCCGGCCGACTGGAGCAGGGGCAGGCTGCCGCCGCCGGCGCCGACGAAGACGAACCGCGCGGTCTGCTCGCGCTCCTCCCCCGTGGCCGCGCAGCGGGACGAGACCCGCCACCCCCGGGGGTCGCGTCGCAGACGGGTGACCCGGCGCCCGGACGCCACCCCGCAGGAACCCTGCCGCGAGAGCCAGCCGCAAAGCCCCCGGGCCAGCCGCCCGAAGTCGATCTCGGTGCCTTCCCCCCGGGTGGCCGCCACGGGTCCGGGGACCCGCCCCTCCATCACCAGCGGCGCCCAGGCGGCGATCTCCCCGGGGTCGCTCGTCAGGCGCATCCCGCGGAAGAAATGGTGACCCCGCATCGCCTCGTGCCGCGCGCGCAGGAAGTCCACGTCGTGATCACCGCGAACGAAGCAGAGATGCGGAACCGGATGGATGAACCCGTCCGGCGCCTCCAGGATGCCCTCGGCGACCAGGCCGCCCCAGAACTGCCGCGAATGCTCGAACTGCTCGAAGATGCGCAGCGCCCTTCCGATGGGCACCCGGCCGAGAGCGTCCCGCTCGGGCGTGTAGCTCAGCTCGCAGACGCCCGCGTGCCCCGTGCCCGAGTTGTTCCATCCGTCCGAGGCCTCCCGAGCAAGGCCCGGCGAGGCCTCCAGCACCTGGATGCGGAGCGCCGGGTCGAGGCGGGCCAGCATCACGGCCAGGGTCGCCGACATGATTCCGCTGCCGACGAGGATCACATCGGGCGACTCGAGCATGCGCGATGACGAGGGCTTGTCCTCCGGGGATTCCGGCGTGGGCGTCGCCATGCTCGTGCCGGGTGTGGGCATCGGCGGGGATCTCAGCACCAGTGGGCGCCCTGGGTCTCGACGTGGACGGCGTAGAGGCTGCGGCTGGCGGTCATGAACAGCCGGTTCCGCCGGGGGCCGCCGAAGCATACGTTGCTGCACACCTCGGGCAGCACGATCTGGCCGATGCGCTGCCCCTGCGGCGAGAAGATGTGCACGCCGTCATACCCCTCGCCCACCCAGCCGGCGCTGGACCAGAGGTTGCCGTCCTTGTCGCAGCGGATGCCGTCGGCGAGGCCGGCCACCTTCCGGGGTGGGCGGCCGTCGGGGCCCGACGTCCCGGGGAAGGTCATCGCCATCGAGGCGAACTCCCGGCCGTTCCGCAGGCGCGTCCCGTCCACTTCCCAGACCTTGATGTTCTTCGGCGCCTCGGGGTAGTGCGTCGACCCGGTGTCGGCCACGTAGAGCCGCCGGTAGTCGGGGGAGAAGCACAACCCATTGGGCTTGAAGATCTCGTCGGTGACCTTCTCGACCTTGCCGCCGGGATCGATGCGGTAGACGGCCTCCTTGAGCAGCAGGTCGCCCTTGTTGCCCTCGTAGTTGCCGAGGCTCCCGTAGCCCGGGTCGGTGAACCACACGCTGCCGTCGGGATGCACGACGCCGTCGTTGGGGGCGTTGAAGGGTTTCCCGTCGAACTTGTCCGCGAGCACCGTCAGGCCGCCGTCCGGTTCGTAGCGCACCACGCGGCGGTGGCCGTGTTCGAAGGAAACCTGCCGGCCCTGCCGGTCGAAGGTGTTGCCGTTGCTGTGGCCGGCCGGCTTGTGGAGCGTGGTGACCCGCCCGTCGTCCTGGAGCCATCGGTGCTGCACGTCGCTCGGGATGTCGCTCCACACCAGGTATCCACCCTGCCCGCTCCAGGCGGGTCCCTCGGCCCAGTACATGCCGGTGTGCAGGCGCTCGATGGGGGCCGAGCCGATCCGGTACTTGTCGAAGGCCTTGTCGAGGGCGATCACGTCAGGCTCGGGGTAGCGCACCGGCGGCGCGCCCGGGCCGTAGTCGCGGGCCAGCACCGGGGCGGCGGCCAGCGCAGGCAGGGCGGTGAGGAAGGATCGGCGGGTCGTGGTTTCGGGCTTCATGGTCGGGTCGGAGGCCGGTGTCACTGCGGGGTCGTCGGGACGCCGTTGACGATGTTGGGCAGGGGTTCGCCGCGCACCGCCATCAGGGCGATGCGGGCGGCCGTCTCGCGCAGGGTCTTCACGGCCGGCGGGCTCGCCGAGGCGATGTGCGAGGCGAGCACGACCTGCGGCATGGAGAGGATCGGGTGGCCCGGCGGGATGGGCTCCGGGTCGAAGACGTCGAGCGCCGCCCCGGCGAGGTGGCCCGATTCCAGGGCCGCCGTGAGCGCCGCGCTGTCGGTCAGGTCACCTCGGCCGACGTTGATGAACAGCGCCCCCGGCCGCATGGCCGCGAAGGTCCCGGCATGGAACAGGCGGCGGGTCGCCGGGTTGGACGGGCAGTGGGGGGTGACGACATCGGCCTGTGCGAGCAGGTCGCCCAGTGCCGCCACCGGCTCCGCGCCCGCCGCGGTGATCTCGGCCGGGGCGACCACCGGGTCGTAAACCAGCACCCTGGCGCGGAAGGCCAGCAACCGCCGGACGACCTCGCGCCCGATGCGCCCGAAGCCGACCACCCCCACCGTGAGGTGCCTGAGGGCTGCCATCGAGGCCAGCGGCGTGGCCAGGCCCCAGCGCCCGGCCCGCACGGCCAGCGTGTTGGGGACGACCTGCCGCGTGAGGGCCAGCAGGAAGGCCAGCGTCTGGTCGGCCACCTCGTCGATGCAGTAGTCGGGGATGTTGCACAGCGGGATGCCCCGTTCCCGTGCCGCGGCGCCGTCGACATTGTCGTAGCCGATGCCGTAGCGCACGATCGCCCGGGCCCGTGACATGGCCCCGATGACGGTGGCGTCGATCGCGGCGAACTGGGTGATGACCGCGTCGGCCTCCCGGACCAGCGCGGCCGTCTCGGCGGGCGGATGCCTCTCCTTCAGCGAG
>JBIKMQ010000102.1:0-6861 GCA_044359215.1 Candidatus Chromulinivoraceae bacterium | reverse complement strand
CGGTGTCCGGGCACCGCGGCCCGACGGCGGCGATGGAGTCGGCTTCCCCTCCGGACGGACTCCGACCAGAGTCCGGCCCGTTGAAGCGCGTGACCATCCACACCGACGGCGGCTGCCAGGGCAATCCCGGGCCCGGGGCCTGGGCGGCGGTGCTGCAATACGGCCGGCAGGAACTGGAGATCGGCGGCGCGGTGCCGGCCACCACCAACAACCGCATGGAACTCCAGGCGGCCATCCAGGCCCTGGCCGCCCTCAACCAGGCCTGCGAGATCGTCTTCTACACCGATTCCCAGTACCTGCGTCAGGGCATCCAGTCGTGGATCCACGGCTGGAAGCGCAACGGCTGGAAGACCTCCACCAAGGAGCCGGTCAAGAACGCCGACCTGTGGCAGCAGCTCGACGCCCAGGCCGGCCGGCACCGCATCGAATGGCGCTGGCTCAAGGGCCACGCCGGCCACCCGCTCAACGAACGCTGCGACGCCCGGGCCAACGCCGAGATGGCCGCCCTGCGCAAGGCGATGTCCCCGGCCCAGCTCGCCGCCGCCCTGGCCGAATTCAACCGATCCGCCTGATCCGATGACCCACGATCTCGAGGCCGAGGGTTTCTTCATGGTCCGGGCACTCGTCGGGGAAGCCGAACGACGGGTTTTGCTGATCGCCTTGGGGGAACCGCAAGGTGCGGGTTCCCGGGGGCTTCTGGCCATCCCGGAGATCCGTGCGTGGGCCCTGTCGGCGGGGGTCCTCCAGCGGGTGGCGGCCCACCTGGGTCCCCGAGCCCGACCGGTGCGGGCGATCTTCTTCGACAAGTCGCCCGCCGCGAACTGGCTGGTTCCATGGCATCAGGACGTGACCCTCGCCGTGGACGGACCTATGGATGTCCCCGGTTTCGGACCATGGAGCCGAAAGGACGGGATTTCCCATGTCCAAGCTCCGGCAGATTGGCTCGCCCGGATGGTCACAGTGCGACTGCACTTCGATGAGTGCGACGCGTCGAACGGAGCGTTGCGGGTCATCCCCGGTTCACACCGATACGGCCGGCTCGATGCCGATCGGATCGCGGCTCTGAAGACGGCCACCCCCGAGGTGCTGTGCGCGGCCGCCGCCGGCGACGCGCTGCTGATGCGCCCCCTCCTGCTCCATGCCTCGAGCAAATCGATGAGCGGTCGGCGGCGGCGGATCCTCCATATCGAATACTGCTCGGATTCCTTGCCGACCGGCATGGCTTGGCACGAGGCGGGCTGATAGGGGGATCGTCGGATCCTGTTCCGAGGGCGCGCCGGTCTTCGGTAAGCGGTAAAGCAGGTGCATGGCCCTCGCCGCGGAGGGGCGGCGGGGTGACACTAGGTCTGGGATGGTGGGGCTAGAGGGCCTCAGCCCGGGACGGGGCTGGCTTCTTCCAGTGCTCGGGTAGCAGTTGGTCGATCTGGGTGATGTTGATCCCCGGTAACCGTCCGAGCACGTCGGTGAGGTACTCCTGGGGATTGATGCCCCGCCGTCGGCAACTGGCGATCAGCGAGTAGATCACGGCACTGCGCCAGCCGGCCTCCGGATGCCCGATGAACAGCCAGCGTCTGCGCCCGACGGCCGGGGCCCGGATGGAGTTTTCCACCAGGTTGTTGTCGATCTCCCAGAGACCGCCTTGCAGGTAGCCGGTCAGCGCCTCGTATTCGTTGAGCAGGTAGCTGACCGCCTTGCCGAGGCTGCTCTGGGGGAGCAACTCAGGCTGGAGCGCCAGGGCCTTCTCCCGCAGTTGGGCCCACAACGCTGCGGCCTTGGCCTGCCGTTGCGCCTGCCGGTTCTCCGGGGTCAGCTCCCGGATTTCCCGCTCCAGCTGGTACAGCCGGCGGAACAGGGCAATGAACCCGATGGCCCGGGTTTGGCCTTCCCGCAACGCCCGGTGGAACTTGCGCCTGGCATGGGCCGCACATCCGATGCGACGGAGGCCCGGGATCAACTTCAGGAGGGCCTTGTACACCTCGTAGGCGTCGGTCTGGATGGTGCCCTGGAACCCGGAGAGTTGACCGTGGGGCGCACTCCGCCCGCGGGTGTCCTGGAAGTCGAGGTACACGTCCCCGCCGGGAACCGCATAGAACCACAGGTAGCCCCGGGCACACTTGCCCTTCACCTCCGGGTCCATCACCCGGACCGGCGTCTCGTCGACCTGTAGATAGCCCCCCTCCTTCATCCGCTCGAACATCCGTCGGACCAGCGGCTGGAGCAGGAAGGCGATCTGTTCCACCCACTGGACGATCTGCTGGCGGGGGATCACCACCCCGTGCCGCTCGCGGAAGACCCGTTCCAGCGTGTAGTAGGCGATGTGGTCGTCGAAGCGGGAGAGCAGCAGATGCACCGCCAAGCCCTTCCCCAGCCGGCTCTGGGGCACCAGCCGGGGCGGCAAGGGGGCGATCCGGACCCCGCCACACCCGCATCGGCAGCCGTACTTCGGACGGACGGTCCGGCGGCGGATCAGCCTGGCCGGCACATACTCCAGTTCCTCACCGCTCTCCTCCCCGATGCGCCCCAGGGCCTTGCCGCAGGCCGGGCAGGCACCCAGGCCCTCCGGATCGATGACGGCGGTCTCCAGCGCCAAATGCTCGGGCATGGGGTGGCGCCGGGGACGCTTCCTCGGGGGCTTCTCGTCCTCGTCTTCGAGGATGTCGTCGCCGACGGGCTGCTCGCGCCGGGCCTGTTCCTTGAGATCCTCCGCCAGTTCCTCCAGCTGGGACTTTTGCTCCGGGGTGAGCTGATCGGATTTGGAGCCGTAGAGCTGGCGGCGCAGTTCGGCCAGATCCCTCAGCGCCTCTTCCAGCTGGACCTCCATGCCGTGCTTGATCACCTCCAGCACCTGATACTTGGACTGCAGCTCATCCCGTTCGACCCGCAGCCGCGCCAGCTCGGCCTGCAAGGCCTGGAGTTGCTCCTGCGCCCGGGCGATCTCGCTCGCTGGTTCCACCGGCTTCATCCCGCCACCTCCCGGCGGAAGTCCGCCTGCAAGGGCAGCACGAACACCTCCTTGAGCGGCACCTGCAGGGTCCGCTCCCGATCCTGCCGGCTGCGGCCGGTGGTCCTGCCTAGCGCCTGCCAGTTGGCCGCCCGGTAGCAGGTGCCCCGGAACCGGCCCACCTCCACGAAGCTCTCCAGCAACACCACCCGGTGGGCGTACTTGCTCTCCCAGTCCCGGGCGATCCGCCGACCCACCGCCCCCAGCAGATGACTCGCCAGATGCGGCACCTGCACCCAGGGCAGGATCAGGAAGCGGCTCTGGTTGGCGATCTTCCCCAGGCCCGCCTCCCGCTGCCGGGGACTCCATCCAATCCACCGGTCCCGCACCGCGCACTTCCAGGCCGCCGCCCCGAACACCATCACCGCCAGCAACCGCCCCGCCGCATCACGCGCCGTGTACTGGAGGTTCTCGCCCACCGTGGCCCGGTAGCCCAGGTAATGGAAGCCCGCCAGCGCCGACCTTGCCTCGGCCCGCTCTTCCGCCCGGTCGCTGACCTCCTCGATCCGCACCCCGCCCAGGGCGCTCAGGCTTCCCGTCACCGAGGTCATGTCCCAGACCCGGGGAGGTGGGGGCACGAGACGATGCCGGTTGGGCGAGCTTCTCCGCCGTTCGGGCAGCTGGATCCAGCCCCGGGTGTGGAGCTTGCCCAGCAGGGTGCGGGCCGCCATGTCCTTCCATCCCCCGCGCCCGGTGCGCCAGTCCCAGCGCGCGCACAACTCACGCGAGAGACGGTAGCGGCTCCATTGCGGGTTTTGGCTGAGCAACTCGCGGATCAGGACAAGCTCCGCGGGGCCAACCGATCGGCCCTGAAGGGTACAGGCACTGGTCACGGGCCGTGAGTCTGAAGGCGGGGGCGGACAGAGTCCAGCCCAAAGTGCGGCCGGTTCATCGACGATACCATCCCGGCTTCTCCCGCACCTGTAGGCCGGCGATCAGGGCCGTCAACTGCTCGGATCGCAAGCTCACCGCCGCGCCCTCGCCCCGGGGCCAGTCAAAGGTGTTTCGTTCCAGGCGCTTGGTCGCCACCCACAGGCCGCTGCCGTCCCACCACAATAACCTCAGGCGGTTGCGCCGCCGGTTGGTGAACACGAAGAGTCCACCCTCCAGAACCTCCCGCTGGAGCACCACCCGCACGTGACTGGCCAATCCATCGAAGCCCCGACGGAAGTCCACCGCTTCCACGGCGACGAACACCCGCAGACTGGCGGTCTCGATCAGCACGGGCGGCGCAGGCCTTGGGCCACGTCGAGGATCCAGGCGGGATCGGCGTCCGGCCGGGCCCGTAACCGAGTGCCATCGGCCCAGGCGATCTCCATCGCCCAGCCGGCTCCCGGATCGGCGGACGACGGATGGAGCACCTCCACCTCATGAAAGACTGGGGCCTTGCGCCCTGGACCGCCGGCGGCCCTCCGGGGTGTCCTGCCGCGCCGGCCGTACACCCAGTAGTGAAGCTGAGAGGCCCGCAGGCCATGCACCTCGGCAAACCGCCGCAGTCCAAGATCCCCCTCCTGATACTTCCGAACCCAACGCTCTCGCTCCGCCGGAGTCACCAAGGCTCCCAACCCAACTCGTTCCGTGTTCACCTCCCCAGCCTGCCACGCCCACCAAGCCACCGGTAGATGTGCCCAGCTTACCGAAGCAACGTGATCCGGGTCCGATTCGCACCCAGGCCGGGTGATGAGCAATCCTCCTCAGCCACCCATTCTTTCTGCTCCAGCTGCGCACCCGCAACTTGAAGACCCAAGCAGTGGGCTGGGCCGTCTTTGGCATGGGAGGAACCTCCGGGCATTCCGTAGTCTCGAAATGCCCCCGCTCGAAGTTGTTGGTCAATGACCGGGTCCGTCGATCACCGGGCCCCTTGTCTCTGCAATCGCCAGAAGGCAGCTTGGAACTCAAGTTCGTTCATGGACGCGGAAAACACGCATCAGGTCTTCGATTGGCTCTGGTCGTCGGGCCAGCTCTCGGAGCGGGACATCGAGCGGTTGCCGGGCCTAGGGATCGAAGCCGTCATCAACCTGGCCCTGCCCACCTCGCCCGGGGCAGTGGTGGACGAGGCCGACCGGGTCGCACGACTCGGCATCGCCTACCTCCAGATCCCGGTGGTCTGGGAGGATCCCAAGCCCGGCCAGTACCACCAGTTCGCGGCCATGCTCGAGGCGTTCCGCTCCCGGAAGGTCTGGGTGCACTGCGCCAGGAACATGCGGGCCTCGGCCTTCATCCACCTGTACCGACGCCGGGTGCTGGGCGAAAGCGAGGCCGAGGCGGGCTTCCCGATGACCGAGGTCTGGATCCCCGACGCGACCTGGCGGAGGTTCATCGACGAGGTGATGCGGGAAGCCAACCCCGCCCACGGCAAGGTCCCGGCATCCCGGTCGCCCGGGTTGGGCGGGGAGACCGCCTGACCCACCGCGCGCGCCCCAACACCACCGCCTCAGACACCCGCTCCGGAGTCGAGGACGGCTCCGGAGACCGGGCTGATCCGGTGACCGTCGGCATCGAGGGCCCCGCAGGCCGCGACATTGCTGTAGGGTCCGTCGTCGTAGGAGGTGCACACACGGGTGCCGGTGATGCGGCTGACGGTCATCGCGTGGCCGGGCAACGAGCCCCGCGCCCAGAAATCCTGGAAGACATCACGCCCGTCGGACTTGCAGGCGAAGGCGGCAGCCGCCAAGGCCTGCTCGATGGGCTCGGCGAAGCGCAGGCCGCCGGAGCGCAGGAGGTCGCCCTGCTGTTCCCGCGACAGGCTCCGGCTTCCCGGGACGATCGGCAACAGCCGGACCACTCGGGGCCGGGACACGTCGCGCTGGGCGACCGAGGCCGTCCGGGAATACCAGTCGAAATCGCCGGAGGAGACCGCATCCCGACCCAACTCGGAATGCCGGCTGCGGAAGGCCTGGTTGAGGGACCGCAGCGCATCCAGATCCCCCACGCCGGCCGGGACGGTCAGGGTGACCAGGCCCTCGGGGTCGGGATGCCACGAGGCGAGGATTTCGGCGGCAACCTCCGGACCCGCGCCGGCCAAGGTCACCGAGGGGGCTGCGGGGACCGAAGGCGCCGAAGCCGCCGGCAGGGCGGCTCCCATCTTCGCCAACATCGCCGGCATCTCGGCCATGAAGCGGGCCATGCACTGCGGGGTCGCGCGGGCCATGAGGTGGCGCATCAACTCCATGCGTCCTTCCGGCGGCAGGAGGTCGGCGAGGGTCTTGGCGGTGGCCAGGGTGGCCACCGGGTCGATCGCGGTTCCGCTCATGTCCCGATGGATATCCGGAAACGCCCCGGATGAAAGTCTGGAAACGGGACATTTTTCCCCCGAGCCACCCCCGGCCGGGCCTTTCACGGAGCGGCCAGATGGCGTGCCAACCAGTCCACGGTGCGTTCCCACATCTCGGGCGTGTAGACATGGCCCAGGTCAGGAACGACCCGGCTCTCGAAGGCCGATTCGGCGGCGTACAACCGATAGGCCTCGCGGATGGGCGGTTCCAGCCGGGCGATGCCCGAGACGGGGGAACCCGAATCGCGGCCGCCCGTCTGGAAGAGCATTGGCCGGGGTGCGGCCAGGGCCATCACGGCCTCGGTGTCGAAATGCCGGAGCATGCCCGGCACGAAGTAATAGATGCCATGCGCCTTGAGGCCGCCCTCGCCGATGAGCTCGGTGTAGCGCGTCATGCAGGCGACGGCGACCCCGGCCCGGAGCCGCTCGTCCAGCGCCATGAGCCACCAGGTGCGCGTGGCCCCCATGCTGATGCCGGTGACGCCGAGGCGCCGCGTGTCCACCTCGGGCCGCGAGGCCAAGTAGTCGAGGGCCATCCGGTCGTCCCGCAGGATCATCCCCCAGAGCGTGCGGCCAGCCCAGAGCT
>JBIKMQ010000118.1:0-6420 GCA_044359215.1 Candidatus Chromulinivoraceae bacterium | reverse complement strand
CGAGAGCTTCCAGCCCGACGACCTGTTCATCGCCCACATCGCTGGCATGGACACCTTCGCCCGCGGCCTGAAGATCGCCGCCGCCATCCGCAAGGACGGCCGCATCGACGGCTTCGTGAAGAACCGCTACCGCACCTGGGACTCCGGCATCGGCGCCAAGATTGAGGCCGGCAAGGCCTCCTTCGCCGACTGCGAGAAGCACGCGCTGGCCCTGGGCAACGTCTCCGGCCTCGAGTCGGGCCGCCAGGAACTCCTCGAGGCCATCTTCAACGAGTTCATCCGCTGAAACCCGGGGTGCGCCCCGGTTGAACCCCGATCCACGGGGTCCACCCGAGCATCGGCCGGAGCACGCCCTGGATGGGCGGCTCCGGCCTTCGTGTCGGTGCGCCGTGTGCCGGCTCGTGTTGCCCCGTGTTGGCTCGCTCCGTCGAGACCCGCAGGGCTCCAAACGCGGATTGCCTTCCGCAGGGCTTCGAGGATCATCGACCCACCGTCCCACCATGAACGATCCCATCTCCCGCCGTGATGCCCTGCCCATGATCGGTGCTTTGCCGCTGTTGGTCGCCGGTTGCCAATCCGATGCGGTGCCGGCCGGCGGTGGCCACAAGCACTCAGGTTCCCACGCCCCCATGACCTCTGAACGTTCCGTCTTCGGCACGCTGCCCGATGGCCGCGAAGCCCATCGCTTCATCTTCCGCAACCCCAACGGCACCACGCTCAAGTTCACCAACTATGGGCTCTTGGTCACCGAGCTGCACACCCGGGATCGGCACGGCAAGCTGGGCAATGTGGTGCTCGGGTTCGAGACCCTCGGCCGCTACCTGGAAGGCCACCCGTTCTTCGGGTGCATCGCGGGCCGGTTCGCCAACCGCATCGCCAAGGGGCGTTTCACGCTGGACGGCAAGGAGTACGCGCTGGCGGTGAACAATGGCCCGAACCACCTGCACGGCGGGCTGGTGGGCTTCGACAAGAGGCTCTGGACCGCCGGTGAGATCCGCACCTCGCACGATGCGGTCTCGATGGACCTCTCGTACACCAGCCCGGCGGGTGAAGAAGGGTATCCAGGCACGCTGACGGTCACCGTCACCTACACGCTGACCCGCGACGACGTCTGGCGCATCGACTACCGCGCCACCACCGACGCGCCCACGATCCTCAACCTCACCAACCACAGCTACTTCAACCTCGCCGGCCGCGGCGACGTGCTGTCGCACGAGCTGGAGATCGCCGCCGACCAGTTCACCGAGGTGGACGACACGCTCATTCCGACCGGCAAGCTGCTGCCGGTCCGCGGCACGGCCCTCGATTTCACCCGCCCCACCGCCATCGGCGGGCGCGGGATGAAGACCGGCCTGACCCCGCCGGGCTACGACCACAACTTCGTCCTGCGCCACGGCGGCAAGTCGCTGGGATTGGCCGCGCGCGTCGTCGAACGCAGCCAGGGCCGCACGATGGAGTGCCACACCAGCCAGCCCGGCGTGCAGTTGTGGACCTTCAACCGGGCGCCCGAGGGCTTGGTGTGCACCGGCGGTGTGCCCATTTCCACCCATGGCGGGTTCTGCCTCGAGACGCAGAATTTCCCGGACGCGATCCACCACTCCGGCTTCCCGTCCTGCGTGTTGCGTCCGGGGCAGGTGTTCAGCAGCCGGACCGAGTACCGCTTCGGCACGTGCTGAGGCCGGAAGGGTGACCGGCTGGGCACTCCGGGGTCAGCCCGGGGGCCAGCTCATCGGGCGCCTGCCCAACAGGTGGCAGTGCAGGTGGGGGACGCTCTCCCCGCCGTCGCGGCCGTGGTTGATGACCAGGCGGTACCCGCTCGCATCGAGGCCCAGGGTTCGGGCCACCTCGGCCGCCTTGAGCAACAAGTGACCCAACAGCGCCTGGTCGTCCGCTGTGGCCTCGCCGATGCGAGGAATGGGCTTCTTGGGGATCACCAGCACGTGCACCGGGGCCTGGGGCTGGATGTCGTGGAAGGCCAGGACGTGCTCGTCCTCGAAGAGGATCTTGGCCGGGATCTGTCGGGCGATGATGCGTTCGAACAGCGTCATGGGGGCAGGATTGGCGGCGTCGGGGCCGAAGGCAACGCAGGCCTTTTCCAGAATGACATTTGACCCGGTCCGCGCTGGCTTCCTACGTTGTGGGTTCACAAGCATTCCAACCCATGAGCACGACCTACGTTCCCCTCATCAGCTCCGGCGTCGCCGGTCCGCTGGGTGTCCTCCATCTGCCGCGACTCTGGCTCAAGGCCTCGCTGGAGGCCCGCAACAAGATCGCCCCCGGCTACCCGGCCCTCTCCAAGGGCTATGACTCGATGGTGCTGGGCGCCCTCGGGCTCGACACCGAGTCCGTCCGCAAGTTCATCGTCGAGCAGCGCCCGACCTATCCGCAGTTCGAGGCGTGGATCCAAAAGCAGCCGGGCGTGAACCTCACCCCGGGCAACATCCACCAGCTCAACGTGTCGATTGCCGGCTACATCCACACCCCGGATGTCCGCAAGTCCATCCTCGCCGCCAACGGCATTCCGGACAACGGAACCGTCAAGCCCGACGCCATCAGCCTCAACGACCTCGACGACTGGTACGAGTTCCACCAGGCCGCCCTCAAGTAATCCGGCTGAGGGGCACGCCACCCCACCGCGATCAGGCGATCTCCACCTGCCCGCCGGCGACGGGTTCCCCCGCTTCGGAACCCTCGGCTTCGTGCCGCTGGCGGGCAGGATTTCCACGGGGCGGCCGAGCCTTCGGCTTCAGGCCACCGATCCGGGCTGCCCTTCGAGATGGATGCAGTGATACCCGGGCAGGTTCGACTCGATGAGCGGGCGGCCTTCCGGACCCAGCACCAGCAAGGCGGTGGACAAGGCGTCGGACAGGGCGGCCTCCGCACCAACCACGGCGGCACACCGGGCCCGACGGACCGGCTCTCCGATCCGCGGGTCGAGCACGTGGCCGAACTCGTTCCCATCCTCGGCGAAAGATTTTCCCCAGACGGCGGACACCGAGAGCGACATCTCCTGCAACGAGACCGGGGACACCGGTGGGCTGGTCGGGCCATCTCCCGGAGTCGCCGCCGCCGGCAGGCCCACCCGCCACGGAGTTCCATCGGGGGCCAACCCCCGGGCGAGGATGCTGCTGGTTCCCCCGTGCAGCAGCGCATGCGGCACGCCCACTTCGGTCAGCACCTCGAGGGCCCGGTCGAGGGCGTACCCCTTGCCGATGGCCCCGAGATCGAGTTCGACGCCGGGATGATCGAACGCCACCGAAGAGGTCGCGGCGTCGAGCCGGACGCGGTGCCAACCGGCGGCATCGCGGGCCCGTCGAACGGTTTCGGCGGAGGGTTTCCTGCCGGTGCCCCCCACGAAGCCCCAGGCGCGCAGCAGGGCTCCGACGGTGATGTCGAAGGCCCCGTCGGTGGCTTCGGTCAGCCATCGGGCCCGTGCCAGCAGGCCGAAGGTGTTCGGTGACACCCGCACCGGACCGTCGGCCGCCCCGGCGTTCACGCGGCCGATGTCCGAAGTCGCGCGATACCGGCTCAATGCCGCCTCGAGGACATCCACCTCGTCCAGGGCCTCTTCACCGGCGGCCTGAAGGCGTTCCGGCGTCTGCCCCCAAAGCACCCACTCGAATCGGGTGGCCATCGCCGGGCGGGCGAGGCGGACCGGGATCCTGGGGGGTTCCGGAGGTGTCATCGTGGGCGAATTCAGCGGCCCAGGCCCCCGACAGGAAAGCCCAATCGAGGCGCTCGCCGACCCGGCGCCCGGTCCAGCGGATCTCGTGCCGCCCGGTCCGTCCGAGCGGGGCCGTTCGAGCCCGTCCGCATCGACGCGATGTCGAGGGGCCCGACACCGGGGCTTGTCCTGTCCCCCGGGCGGCGTAGGGTCCGTCCATGGTCCGCATGCAGTCCTTGATCTCGGCGTCCCTCCTGTTGGGTTTCGCAGTCGTCGACATCCGGGCCGCGTTGCCCCGCCGCATCGCGGCCGCCGTCGAGAAGATCCGGGCCGTGGGGCCGGAGGGGAAGGGACATGCCGCGGCGCAGTCGGCCTGGGCGGACGTGGCCAAGGCCAAGGCCTCGCACATTCCCGATCTCCTCGTGGCGATGGATGGCGCCAACGACTACGCGTTGAACTGGCTCCGGTCCGCCGTCGAGACGGCCGTGCAGCGCGAGACCACCGCCGGCGCAACGCTTCCGGTCAAGGCGCTGGAGGGCATCCTCCGCGACACGCGCCACCACCCGCGGGCCCGGCGCCTGGCCTTCGAATTGATCCGGCGCATCGACGGCCCGAAGGCCGAGGCGCTGTTGCCGGGATTTCTCCAAGACCCCGGATCGGAACTTCGCCGGGACGCCGTCGCCCAACTGATGGCCACCGCCGCCAGTCAGACCCAATCGGCCAAGGCAACCGCGATCGCGACCTACCGCCAGGCTCTCGGATTTGCCCGCGAAGCCGACCAGATCGAGGACATCGCCAAACGACTCCAGGATCTCGGCGACAAGGTCGATCTGGCGAAGACCTTCGGCTGGGTGTCCAAGTGGCAGTTGGTCGGGCCCTTCGACAACACCGGGGAGGCCGGCTTCGCCAAGGTGTACCCGCCGGAAGAACGCATCGAGATGGCGGCTGAACTCCCGGGTAAGAGCGGCCCGGTGAAGTGGTTTCCCTACGAGACCCGCAGCGAATACGGCCTGGTGGACTTCAACCAGGCCATCTCGTCCTTGAAGGGTGCGGTGGGCTACGCGGTGGCCGAGTTTTGGAGCGACTCGGCCCGCATCGCCCAGATTCGGCTGGGCTGCAAGAACGGTTGGAAGGTGTGGGTCAACGGGACCCTCGTCTTCGGCCGTGACGAGTACCACCGGTCAGCCGAGATCGACCAATACCGCATGCCCGTGTCACTCCGGGCCGGCAGGAACCTGATCCTCGTCAAGTGCGCCCAGAACGAGCAGACGCAAGACTGGGCCAAGGAATGGGAGTTCCAGCTCCGGGTGACCGACGAGCAGGGTACCCCCATCGTTTCCACCCGCTGACCCCGCCTTCGCGCTCCCCGACACCCCCATGAAACCGCGCTGCCGTTTTCCCCTCGTTGTCGCCCTCGCCGCCACCGCCCTCGCCCATCGGCTGGCCGCCGGCGACTGGACCCAATTCCGTGGACCCAACGGGGATGGAGTGTCCCATGAGACCGGAGTCCCCGTCCGGCTGGAACCGTCGTCGGTCGCCTGGTCGATCGGCCTGCCGGGCCGCGGCCTCTCCTCCCCGCTCATCGTGGGCGACAAGGTGCTCGTCACGGCGTCCAGCGGCGCCCGTCAGGACCGCCTCCATGTGCTGTGCTTCCGCCTGTCGGACGGCGCTCCGCTCTGGGAGAGGCAGTTCTGGGCGACGGGTCGGACGATGACCCACGAGAAGATCGGGGCGGCGACTCCCACCCCGGCCTCGGACGGCAAGGCCATCTACGCGATTTTCTCGTCCAACGACTGCGTGGCCCTCGACCTCGACGGGCGCCTGCTGTGGTTCCGCGGGCTCGGGCGCGACTATCCCAACGCCAGCAACTCGCTGGGGATGTCGTCGTCGCTGGTGGTGGTCGACGGCGTGCTCGTGGCCATGGTCGAGAACGACAGCGAATCGTTCACGGCCGGGCTCGACGCGAAGACCGGCCTCAACCGATGGAAGCTCGACCGCCCCAAGAAGGCCAACTGGACGTCGCCCGTGGTGCTCCGGTCCCCGGGCCAACCGAACCGGGTGCTGCTGCAATCGTCGGCCGGCGTGACGGCGGTGGATCCCGCCACGGGCAAGGTGGCCTGGGAGTTCAGCGAAGGCGCCTCCACCGTGCCGTCGCTGGTGGTGAGCGGCGGCCGCGTGGTGGTGCCGGCCAACGGCATCACCGTGCTCGAGCCCGAGGCCGGCGCGGCCAAGCCGAAGTCGGTTTGGCGCTCGGCCCAGTTGCGTCCGGGCACGGCCAGTCCGGTGGTCGTGGGAGAGCGGCTCCTGACGCTCAATGACGGCGGCATCCTGACCTGCGCAAGCCTGCAGGATGGCAAGCGGCTCTGGCAATTGCGGCTGAAGGGTTCGTTCAGCGCCACTCCCGTGGTCGCCGGCGGGCACCTCTACTGCGTCAGCGAGGACGGGAAGGTCCAGGTGGTCGATCCCTCGAAGCCCGAGGGAGCCGTGGTCAGCGAGCTGGCCCTCGGCCAGACGGTGATCGGGACGCCGTCCCTGGCGGCCGGCTCGCTCTTCGTCCGCAGCGACGCCAAGCTGGTGCGCCTCGGAGGGATCGGTCTCCGGTGAACGACTCGGTGAACGGCTCGGGGCTTTCCATCGTCCCCCGTTTCGGCGAGCCTCCGGTCCATGAACCCCCGCGCCTGGTGGTGGATCGTCCTGGTGTGCCTCGTCGGTTGTGCCACGTCCGGTGAGCGTCCCGGGACCGCCTCGACCATGAC
>JBIKMQ010000101.1:0-6866 GCA_044359215.1 Candidatus Chromulinivoraceae bacterium | reverse complement strand
GGCTGGAACCGAACGAAGGTGCGGGCCATGAGGTCGGCCCGGGCCGACGCCTCGGCCGAGACCGGGATCGCCGTGGACCCGGCGGCGGCGACGCCCGGACCGTTCGCGGCCTTGGGCAAGGTGCGGAGACGGATCTTGGCGGCGGCGGCCGGCACCGGCGTTTCCTCGTGACGATGCCAGTCATGTCCGAGGAGGCGCGCAGCCAGGAGCAACAACCCCAGGAGGCCCGTACACCGGATCCGGTTGCCCCATGCCCACCGCCCGCCGTCGATCCCGAGTTCCTTCATCAGTCCACTGGACACGCTCTGGATGAAGGAACCCACCGGATCCGGATGACAGTTTTGTCATGCGAAACCGCTCGAAAGACCATCGCGCCCGGAACACGGTGGCGGTGGATGAGGATCCTGGTGGTGGAGGATGAGCGGAAGATCGCCGACCTCGTGCGCAAGGCGCTGGAGGCCACGGGTTTCGTGGTGGAGACCTGCGGCCACGGCGACGAGGCCCTCGCCTGGGCCCTTCGATCGGCCTTCGACGCGCTCGTGCTCGACATCATGATCCCGGGACGGGACGGCCTGAGCGTGTTGCGACAGCTCCGGGCGGCCGGCAATCCCACCCCGGTCCTGCTGCTGACCGCGCGCAGTTCGCTCGACGAGCGCATCGAGGGCCTGAACCTCGGGGCCGACGACTACCTGCCGAAACCCTTCTACACCGAGGAGTTGGTGGCCCGACTCAACGCCGTCCTCCGCCGCCGCGCCCCCGGCCACACGAGCCGCCTCGAGTCCGGATCGCTGTCGGTGGACCTCCTCACGCGGCAGGTGCTCGTGGCGGGGAAGCCGATGGACCTGACCACCCGGGAGTTCGCCCTGCTCACCTGCCTGATGCGGTCCCCGAACCGGGTGTTCACGCGGCCCCAACTCTGCGAACGGGTCTGGAACTACCATCATGATCCGGGCACCAATCTCGTGGACGTGTACGTGCAGCGAATCCGCCGCAAGCTGGGCGAGGACCCGATCCATCCGCGCATCGAGACCATCCGAGGCGTCGGCTACCGGTTCGTCCCGGAAGACCCCACCCCGGCAACCCACCGCGCCTCGGCCCCATGAGGATCGACTCCTTCCGCCTCAAGCTCGCGCTGGGATCGGGCCTCCTATGCGCCGGTTCGCTGCTCGGCGCCGCGCTGGTCTTCTGGGATTGGACCCTCCGGCGCGACCTGGATCGCGTGGACCGCGAACTGCGCAACCTCGGGGTCCAGCACCTCGAGCGCGTCAACGGAGGCGACCACTGGGATCGTTTCGAGAACGCCCTGGGCTTCGTCGCCGGCGGCGGGGACCGCCCCCAATTCATCCTCTGGGTCCGGCACGGGGACCGGGAGCTCCACCGCTCCGGTCGCTGGCCGCCCTCGCTGGATCCGGGGACGCTGCCAAGGTTGGTCGAGTACGAGCCGCCGTACCGGCAGGATCCCGGTCGACCGCTGCCGCCTCCCCCCCGCCGGAACGAGCCCATCTCGGAGCGGAACCCCGCGCTGCCGCGCAAGGTGCCTGTCTTCCTGACCTACGCCGGGGACGCTCAACGATGGCGGGTTGCCGTGATGGGCAATCCCTACCTCACGATCGCCCTGGGCACGGACCTCGGTCCGATGGATCGCGAACTGGCCAGCCTTCGGACCGCGTTCCTCACCGCCGTGCCGCTGGTCCTGTGCCTGGTGGGCGCCGGCGCCTGGTGGCTGTCATCCCGGGCGCTGCGGCCGGTCTCGCTGCTGACGCGGAGTGTCGAGGGCATCACCGCCCGGGGGCTCGATCAGCGCCTGGTGGCCACCGCCCATGACCGGGAGTTCCAGAGGCTCGTCTGCGTCTTCAACGAGATGCTCGACCGACTGGAGAAGAGCTTCCACCAGGCCACCCGCTTCAGCGCCGATGCGGCCCACGAGCTGCGGACCCCGTTGACGATCCTGCAGATGGACCTGGAGATGGCCCTGCACGCGGCGGATCCAGGCTCCGAGACCCAGCGCCTGTGCGTGCGCCTCATCGAGGAGATCAGCCGGTTGCGGGCCATCCAGGAAAAGCTCCTGCTTCTGTCGCAGGCCGACGCCGGCAAGCTGCCCGTGCAACCGGTGACGGTGGACTGGAGCCTGGCCGTCCGGGAAGCGGCGGAGGACGCACGCAGCCTCGCCGGAGCCGACCTCCGGATCCTAGAGAAGGTCCCGGACGGGGTTTTCGCACCGGCCGACCCCATCCTCCTCGACCAGGTCCTCCAGAACCTCGCCACCAACGCGGTGACCTACAACCTTCCCGGGGGATCCGTCGAGTTCGAGCTGCTCCGGCAGCCCGGCCAGATCGAGCTGAGGGTCTCGAACACCGGGCCGGGAATCTCCGAGGACCAGAGGCACCGGCTTTTCCAGCGGTTCCACTGCGGGGACCCCTCCCGTCATCGGGAGACCGGCGGCACAGGCCTGGGCCTGAGCCTTTCGCGCGAAATCGCCCGGGCGCACGGGGGCGACCTCGCCTTGGCTCCGGAAACCAACGGACGGACCACGATGGTCCTGACCTGGCCGGACGGTCGCGCCGACGGCTGATCCCCGGGGCCGACTGTGCGGGTTTTCCCGCCCGGTGCGACGGTGCACGTCAAGACGGTTGCCCGGTCCCGGCCCATCCTCGGCGGCCATGCAGGGACATGTGGCCATCGTCGGCGGCGGAGTCATCGGGCTGAGCACCGCCTTCGCCTGCGCCCGCGCCGGGTATTCGGTGACCGTGATCGACCGGAACCCGCCGGCGCGCAACGGCTGTTCCTTCGGCAATGCGGGCATGGTGGTGCCCAGCCATTTCATCCCGCTGGCCGCCCCGGGCATGGTCGCCCTCGGGCTCAAGTGGATGTGGAACCCGGAGTCCCCGTTCCACATCCGGCCGCGTTTCGACCCGGACCTTTTCGAGTGGGGATGGCGCTTCTGGCGGGCCAGCACCCCGGAGCGGGTCCGGCAGGCGGCCCCCCTGCTTCGGGACCTCAGCCTGGCCAGCCGGGCCGCCTTCGAGGAACTCGCCGCCCTGCCGGGCCTGGACTTCGGCCTCGTGAAGAAGGGCCTGCTGATGCTCTGCCGAAGCCAGCACGCGCTCGACGAGGAGGCACACACCGCGCAGCAGGCCCGCGCCCTGGGGATCCCGGCCGAGGTCCTGGATGCCCGGCAGACCGCCGCCCTCGACCCGGCCGTCACCCTCTCGGTCGCCGGCTCGGTGCATTTCCCTCAGGACTGCCACCTCAGCCCCGACCGGTTCATGGCCAACCTCGAGGCCGAGCTGGTGCGGCTTGGCTGCCGCTTCCGCTGGAGCTCCGAGGTCCGGGGTTGGCAGTCCGAACGGGACCGCATCCGGGCGGCCTGGGTGGACGGCGAGCCGGTCGAGGCCGACGAGTTCGTGATCTGCGGTGGCTCCTGGTCGCCACAGACGGCCTCCCAGCTCGGCCTCCACCTGCCCATCCAGGCCGGCAAGGGCTACAGCCTGACCCTGCGCGAGCCCCGCGAACTGCCTGCGTTGTGCTCGATCTTCACGGAGGCCCGGGTGGCCGTGACGCCCATGGGCGGCACGTTGCGCTTCGGGGGCACGATGGAAATCGCCGGCCTCGACGAGACGATCAACCCGGTCCGGGTCCGCGGCATCATCCGCGCGGTGCCCCAGTACTTCCCGAGGTTCAAGGAGACCGACTTCGAGGGCATCGAACCATGGCTCGGCCTCCGGCCGGTGCCGCCGGATGGCCTGCCCTACCTCGGGCGGACCGGACGTTACCGGAATCTCTGCCTGGCCACCGGGCATGGAATGATGGGCATCAGCCTGGCTCCGGTGACCGGCCAGGTGGTCGCCGGGATCCTCGCCGGGGAGCGGCCCCGATTCGACCTGTCGCTGCTGTCGCCCGATCGGCATACCCGCTGAAGCCGTGGACGGCCCTGCGACCGGGAACGGCCTCGCCGCGGTGGAGACGACACGACGGCCCCGCCGCCCCGCGGGGAAAACGACCACGGAAGACCTGGGAAAAAGGACGGGGGCCAGCCGTTTCCGGCCGGCCCCCAAGTGATGGAAGCGATGTCGCCCTCACTCGGGGCGCCGTAACTTCGACGAGGCCAACACCCAGGGGCAATCACGACCTCGACACCAGCAAGCTACCTTTGCCAACCCTAAGCAATTGCCCACCAACCACCTGTTCCGACGTCGGAGATGGCGGATTGCTCAAACTTTTTTCAGAAAACTCCGGCCGCCTGGCGGTGCATCGCCCACGAGGCGACGCCTCTCATCGGGTCGGGGTCGCCGCCACCCGGACCATGACCTCATTCCTCCGGAAGACGGTGGGCGTCCAAGGGGGATCGAAATACCCGTAGATCGGTGGGGTTTCGGCCGCCGGATGGCCTTTCGAAGCCATCCAGTCGCGCAGGCGGCCCAGGACCTCGGCCTCCCGCTCCGCCGATCGCCCCCCACGGAACCGGAGCACCGCAAAGCGTCCCGCGGCCGTCTCGCGCTTCCGGACGGCCGGATCGCTGGGGGCCGGCACCGCCTCGGCCGCCATGTCCTTGGGCATGACGAAGGCCATCACCCGGCGCGGCGCCTCGCCGGTCCCCGGGGTTTCGGTCATGTAGACCGGGGTGGTCATGGCGATTTTTCGACCCGACTGGTTGCCCCCGGTGATGAAGCGGAACAAGCGCCCAAAGCTGCCGTCCGAATCGCCATCGCCCGCCCCCGTCGGGGTCTCGACCCACTGCATGGCCGGATAGTCTCGCAACTGGAATGGCCCGTCGGCATCGACCACCTGGTAGGGTGCCGTCTCGTAGCCGGCTCGGGTGGCCTGGCATCCGGCCGCAGCCAACAACAAGGTCACCAGTCCGGCACCGGTCCACCAGGCCAGGGTCCGTGGATTCATCCCGCGACGATCAACGCGTTCCGCCACAGGCGCAACCCGCCTTCCGGAGACGCACCGGTCCGCTCCCCGAGGGGCCCGCTCTCGATCCGCGCCCAGGCATCGCGGCGCCCCGGAAAGGATTGGCCACTTGACGGATTTCAGACGCGAGTGAACGATCATTCGCGTTTATGAAACCGGCCGGCACCCGCAACCGCACCTTCCCCGAGAGACAGGAAACCATACTCCGGGCCGCCTGCGAGGTGTTCGTCCGCGATGGTTTCCATGCCGCCTCGATGAAGGAAATCTGCGCCGCGGCGGCCATGAGTCCCGGCTCGGTGTACCGCTATTTCCGCAGCAAGGACGACCTGGTGCAGGCGATGATCGATTCCGACCAGGCACGCTGGATGGCCGCCATGGATGCGCTCCCGGCCGACGGCGGCCTGCTCGCGGCGCTCGAGGCGCTGGCGGAATTGGGCCTGCGGGATCTCGAGAACCGCGGCTTCCTGAACCTCTGGGTGGAGACTGCCGCGGAGGCCGCGCGCAACCCCGGCGTGGCCGCGCGACTCCGCCAAAGCTATTCGAGCCTCCAGGACCGGTTGACCACCCTGATCGCGAAGGCACAGGCCCAGGGATCCATCGATTCGACCAGCGACCCGGCCACGCTGTCGTGCCTGGTGATGGCCGCCTTCGACGGGCTCATCCTGAGGGCCACCTTCGATCCCGGGCTCGACGCCCGTCCGCTCACCCGCGGCTTCCTCGGCTTCATCGGGCGCGCCCTCGGCACCCGGTCGCCAGGCCGAGGAACCACGGGAAGGAAACCCCGGGAACGGAGGACCCGCCGATGACCTGGGTGGGTCTCCAGATGCTCCGGAACGACCGGGCCAAGTTCGCCGCGATGATCGTCGCGGTATCCCTGGCGGTCTTCCTGATGCAGAACCAGGCGGCGATCCTTGCGACGATGCTGTCCATGACGGCGGCGCAGATCCGCGACGTGCAGGACGCGGACCTGTGGGTGACCCAGCCCGAGGTCGAGTGTTTCGACCAGGTCCGGTCGCTGCGGGACATCGAGCTGCTGCGCGTCCGCGGCGTTCCGGGCGTCGCCTGGGCCGCGCCGCTGGTGAAGATCGACGCCATCGGGCGCTCCGACGGCGGCCGGCTCAACACCGTGTCGGTGCTTGGCATCGACGACGCCAGCCTGGTCGGCCTGCCGCACCGCATGCGGGTGGGCCAGGCCGACGCCATCCGCGAGCGCGACACGGCGATAATCGACCCCGGTGGACACCAGCTGTTCTTCCCCGGCGAGCCGTTCCGTCCCGGCCGTTCCATCCGCATCCGCGACCGCCGCATCCGCATCGTCGGGGTTTCCGACGCGGCCGCCCCGTTCACGGGCCTTCCGTTGCTGCACACCTCCCGTTCGACGGCCGCCGCGCTCAGCCTCGGCGAAGCGCACCTCACGAGCTTCATCCTCGCCAAGGCGACACCGGGAAGCCGGCCCGCGGAGGTCTGCCGGCGCATCGACGCCCTGGGCGGCCTGAGGGCCCGCACCACCGAGGGGTTCGCCCGCGATGCGATGAGGTTCTACGGCAGCCAGGGCGTGCCGATGCTCTTCATGGTCACGATCGGCATCGGGCTCGTCGTCGGGGCGGCCATCACCGGCCAGACCTTCCTGATGTTCATCAAGGAGAACGCCCGGCCGCTCTCGATGCTCAAGGTGGTGGGCACGACCGACCGCCAGCTGGGCCGGATGATCCTCCTCCAGGGAGCCCTCGTGCTGGGCCTGGGCTCGTGCTTCGGCAGTGCGATCGCGGCGGCGGTCTGCGACCTCGTGCGCACCCAGCCCTTCCTGCGCAGCCTGTACCTGCCGTGGGAGATCGCCCTGGGCACCTGCGGGGCGCTGGCGTCGGTGACGGGCCTGGCGCTCTACGCGAGCTTCCGGCACGTCCGCGCCCTGGAACCGGCCACCGTCTTCCGCTGATCCCATGGTTTCCGAC
>JBIKMQ010000100.1:0-6879 GCA_044359215.1 Candidatus Chromulinivoraceae bacterium | reverse complement strand
AGGACCGCAGCGACCGACTCTTGACCCACCTTCTGCCCAGCCAAGCGGTGGAGCTCCTGCCGTCCGGGTTCACCCATCCGGACAAGGCATCCGGCCGCCCGCAACGCGAACTTTCCATCGGCCACGCCCAAGAGGCGACCGGTGGTCTCGACCATCGCGGCGGGTTGGTGCTCCGAGATCAGCTGGAGGACCGCCTTGCAGGCTTCCGGAAACTCCTCGCCACGATCCACCAAGGCCCGAGTGGCGTCAGCGAACCGTCCCTCCGAGGAACCGCCGAGGGCGAACTCGAGGTGGGCCAGGCCACAGAGCATCGATGTGACCGCATCGACATCATTTTGACGGGTCTGGGCGATCTCCAAGAGCAGCTGACGATGGAGCATGGCCGCCTGCCCTTCGGCAGTCCCGAGGGGCAGGCCGCCACTGATGGCCCCGAGCGTTCGAGTGTCGAGGCCTTCGCTGTCCAGCAGACCGAATTCTTGTCCGGCCAGCAAAAGGCCCAGATGGCCATGCGTCGTTCGAATCCGGTCCATATCCATCACCACGACCATCCACCAGGGAAACACGTCGACCAGGCTTGGCTGTCCTGCCTCGGCCTCGGGTCCATCGGCATGCCAGAATCCCATGGCCTTCAGGCGTGCCCTCATGGCTCCTTGGGGAAGGTGGCCGGGGTTGCGCAGATTCTTCCCGTTGCCGATCAGGATGGAGTTCATCATCGATCCTCTGGCTATACAGGATGGGTGGGTCAAAATCCGTCACCACCCTTGGAATTTCACCGATCCATCGACCGGCGATGAAACTCGCAGGATGACTCCAAACGCAGATTTCTGGAGTCGCCGGAATCGCAACGGACGGAACCCGGCCTCACAAGGCTCCGCCCGGCCGAACCATCCAGCTTCCCCCGCTTCCGGGGCCCCTGCAGGCACCCCTAAACTCAGGCGTTCAGGGAGGCGATGCCTTCCGACCAGGCGGTGCGCATACGGTCGGCGATCTCGCCGGCTCCCGGATCCAGGTCGGTCAGGGCCTTCAGGTCACGGGAGACATGAGCGACCGCGTCGACCACCTCGGCCATGATCTGCCGGGCGGCCTTCTCGGTGAGCAGGCAACGCTGCCGAGCCAATCGCACCAGGCGCTTGGCGTCGGGCCAGCGCTTGGTTCCGTCCAACATCAACGCCAGGGTGTCGTCGGGCAGGTAGGCGGCGGTGGTGACGATGTCGAAGGTCGGGGCCAAGGTGACCCACCCCGTGGCGTCGTCATACACCACGCCAAAATTCTTCCGATGGGCATCGCCATTGCGAACCGCCACCGAGAGGACCAACGCCCGAAAGAATCGGGCCAACTCGGGTGCCGTGCCGTCAGGCCCACGCAAGGTCCCGGCCAGCGTGGAGGCGAGCTGCTCATAACTCCCCACGTACTTTTCGCGGGACAGTCGACCCTCCAGAGCGCACCCATCCTCGAAGGCAAGGTAGGTCGCGTCGGGCTTCCGATCGAAGCGCTCGACGATCAAGAGATGCCCTCCGGACGCGATTTCGACCGGGGGAACGGACAAGCCGGCCCGTCGAGCCGCCTTGAGACACGAGAACTCATTGGCAGCGAGCCCGGGATGCTTTTCCGGATCGAACGATTTGACGATGTGCGTGCTGCCACGGGCCGTCAGCCGGTCACCGACCGGCACTGGACTGAACTTGCTCGTACCCAGGGTCCCATCATCGCGGATCAACAGCTTGGGTTGGACCCCCGCCACGCCGGAATACCGGGCATACCGTCTCAACAGGTCGGCGAACAACCCATCGGTCCCCCGGCTGGACAGGAGTTCCCGAAGGTTCTGGGGAGGCACCTCGTCCAAGTGCTCGGCCGAGGCTCCGAACCGCAAGCGCCCGATCTGTGAACGCCCGACGATCTCCAGCAATGCAAGGTCGTCGAACACGGGCAACGCCTTGGCGAAGAGTTGGTTCAACGCCTCGCGGAGAGCCCCCTCGGGCAAGTTCATGTCGAACACCGGGTGCAAGACCGAGGGGCGCTCGGCCGGATAGGACGAGGCGCCGACCGGCATCAACAAGGAAACGGCCAGGCTTTCCGGCACCCCGACTCCGTAGGTGAAGCGGTGGGCGGGATCGTCACGGGAGAGGGTTCCCACGGGGCGCCGATGGACAAAGACCTCAGCCATCGGAGGGTACTGGTTTCAGGTTCGCCAGCAGGCTGTCGGTCTCCCGGAACGCAGCTTGGCGCTCCTCGCGATTCCGGGAATAGGCCTCCTGAAGCGTCATGACACGGCGAGGCTGGACCAGGATCTCCAGGCCGAGACGATCGCAGATCATGGCGACCTTGCGGATTCCCAGGTCACCGATCACCCCGTTCTCCAATTGGGAAAGGGTGGCCCGGCTCATCCCCAGTCGACGGGCCAACTCAGCCTGGGTCAGGCCGGCAGCCCGACGGGCACTTCGCAAGACCTCGCCTGTCTCGGTGAGATTCATGTTCTCTATGCGATTCATTTAGCGGCATCTCACGGTGTTTTCCAGTGTTTTGTAGCTTATCTAAAACATCCAGGCCGCCCACCGTCATGGATCACGCCGCCGAGGCGTCCGATGGAGGGACCCGCAGACCCCGGCGTTGGCGGCGAGGACTGGCTCCGGGGCCGGACCGGGGATCCAAGGCCGGGGGGGCGTGGCCGATCGGGATTCGGTCGACGGAACTCTGGGCTTCACGGGACTCTTCGTGGGCCTTTTGGTGGCTTCTCCCCGACCTTCCCAAGGCGGCGGGGCGGGTCCACCCTTGGGGCATGAAACTGATCGGTGTCATCCCGGCGCGGTACGCTTCGACCCGGTTCCCGGGCAAGCCGTTGCACCCCATCGCCGGAATTCCCCTGGTCCAACGGGTGGTGGAACGGTGCCGGTTGTCGCCGGCCCTGTCGGAGGTGATCGTGGCCACCGATGACGAACGGATCGCCCGGTTCGCCCGAGGATTCTGCCGGGTGGAGATGACCCGGGACGACCACCCGAGCGGCACCGACCGGATCGCCGAGGTGGCCTCGCGGGTGCCGGCCGACGGGTACATCAACATCCAGGGCGATGAACCCCTGATGGACCCGGCGGTCATCGATGCCGTGGCCGAGGCGTTGCGCGACAGCGACATGAGCACGGCTTCCACCCCGATCCGCGACCTCGCCGAGTTCGACAATCCCAACGTGGTGAAGGTGGTCACCACCACCGGGGGCCGCGCCCTGTACTTCTCGCGGCGGACCATCCCCTACCTGCGCGATGCCGCCCAGAAACCCCTGCCCGAACAACTCGCCGGCTACCCCTTCCAGAAGCACCTGGGCATCTATGGCTTTCGCCGCGACACGCTGCTGCGCCTGGTGGGCTTCCCGGTATCGCCGCTCGAGGCGGCTGAGAAGCTCGAGCAACTCCGTGCGCTGGAGAACGGGTTCTGCATCGCCGTCGCGCGCGTGAACCACGACAGCGTGGGCGTGGATGTGCCGGCCGACGTGGCGCGGGTCGAAGCCCTGCTGGAAGCCGCTGCGGCCGCGGTGCCTCACCGCGCATGAAGTGGCTGGTCCCCACGCTGCGGATCTACCGGCCCGAGGCTCTCCGCTGTGCCGGTGCGCTGGGGTTGGTCGGGCTGACGACCACCGCGGCGGTGATGAAGCCGTGGCCGCTGGCCTGGATCCTCGACGCGCTGTCGGGCCGCTCCGACGCGACCGACTCCATCCCACGCTGGACGCTGGCGCTGCTCGGGGCCTACCTCCTGCACGCGCTCCTCGGGGCCGCCCAACAAAGCCTGGTGATCACGCTCGGCCTGCGGGGCCTGCAACGCATCCGCCACCAGGTCTTCGAGCGCCTGATACGCCTGTCCCCGCGCGAGGTGCAGGGCACGGCGGCCGGCGACTGGATCTACCGGGCCACCTGGGACACCTACGCCTTCCAGACCCTGTTCACCCATGGGATCTTCACCGCGCTGACCGCCGGGGCCGGGGTCGTCGCCATGACGGTGGTGATGGCCCGCATCCATCTGCCCCTGACCGCGGTGGCGCTGGCCACCGTGCCGCCGCTGATCGGGGTGATGCGGTTCTTCGGCCCGCGACTGCAGCGTGCCGCCGCCGGGGCACAGTCGACCGACTCCGGCATCGCCGCGGCCGTGCAACAGGCGGTGGCCAACCTGCCGCTGATCCAGGCCTTCACGCGAGAATCCTCCACCACCGGCGCTTTCGACCGGCAGTCGTGCGAGGCCTTCGCCGCCCGGCGGCACCAGCATCGATCGGAGGTGCTGTACCTCGCCGCGGTGGCCGCCATTCTGGCCGCCGGGACCGCCGGGATCGTGGCGCTCGGATCACGTGAGGTCGCCGGCGGTCGCCTGACCTTGGGCCAGTTGCTGGTCTTCCTGGCCTACCTGGCGCAGCTCTACGAACCCTTGAACCAGTTGTCGCACCTCGGCGGCACGGTCGCCACGGCCCAGGCCAGCGCGCAGCGGGTGCTGCAGTGGCTCGACACGCCGCTTCCGGCCTCTGGCGGCGCGCCCCCGCCCCGCCCCGACGCCGGCGTCGCATTGGAGTTCGCCAAGGTCGGCTTCGCCTATGAACCCGGGCGGCCTGTGTTGCACGCGCTCGACCTCCGCCTCGAACCCGGCGAGATCGTCGCCGTCGTCGGCCCCAGCGGCGCAGGCAAGACCACGCTGCTGCAGCTCATCCCACGCTTCCTCGAGCCCGAAACGGGCGCGGTGCGGTGGTGCGGAGTGGATCTCAAGGCCCTCGATCGGGACGCCCTGCGCCGGCAGGTGTCGTGGGTGTTGCAGGAACCCCTGCTCCTGCCCACCACGGTGGCCGAGAACATCGGGTTCGGACGCGAGGGCGCGACACGGGCAGAGATCGAGGCCGCGGCCCGTGCGGCGCAAGCCCATGACTTCATCGAGCGACTGCCGCAGGGCTACGACACGCGCGTGGGCGACGGGGCCGCGCGATTGAGCGTCGGCGAGAAGCAGCGCATCCACCTGGCCAGAGCCTTCCTGAAGGATGCACCCGTGCTGCTGCTCGATGAACCCACCAGCGCCCTCGACGGCCAGAGCGAGGCGGCGGTCCTGGCGGCGGTCCAGCGCCTGACGAGGGGCCGGACCACGCTCATGGTGGCCCACCGGCCCGAGACCTTGCACATCGCCCACCGCATCCTGCGGCTCGAAGGCGGTGCGCTGACCGAAGTCTCCGCGCGGCCGCGACCTTGAGGCGGTCCGGCGGATGCAAGCCCCGGCGGAAGGGTGGCGCACCGCGCCCGGCGACCGGACTACCGCTGCACCACGAAGCCGGCGTCGGCCCAATCGGCGAAGTCCTCGCGGCTTCCATCGCCTGCGTCCATGGCCACCAGGCTGATCCGCCGCGATCCCTCCGGAATGGGCACGTCGAAGCGCCAGGCGGCGGTCTTCACCCGCATCACGGGGCTGACGGCGGCCTCACGCCCATCGATCAGCACCTTGAACACCACGCTCGGGAACTTGGCGAGATTGGAGCCGTTGCTGATCTCCACGAGGTTCTCGTCGGCCCCGGCCAGCGCCACGAAGCGGCGGAACTCGGGCTTCAATTCGTAGACCACCTCGCACGGTGCATGCACGCCCAGGCCCCGGGCATAGGTGGTGCGGTGGATGCGCAAGGGGCCGCCCAGGTTCGCCCGGTCGGTCTGCGGGGGCTGCGTGTTGCCCGAGTAGCGCACGGTGCCGCCGTAGGTGTGCCCGAAGCCCACGCTGCGGACGGGCTTGAGGGCCGAGAGCGGCACGTCGGGCTGCGGCGGCAGCGGGCCATTCCTGGCGAAGAACCCCTCCGACTCGAGGCACACGGCCCGTCCCTTGAGGAAGCCGCTCGCCCGCAGGTGCGTGGTTTCGGACACGGTGAAGGGCCGGGTGTATCTCGGGGACTTGGCCGTCGGCGCCGAACCGTCGAGCGTGTAGCGGATCTCCGCCCCGGGCTGAAGCGGTGCCGAGAGGGTCACGGTGATGGGCTTCTCGAAGAGGTGCGGGCGGACCCGGGTGCCCCATGGCGCGACGCGCACCGGATCCACCACCCAATCCTTGCGCCAGCGCCCGAGTCGGGACAGTTCCTCCTGGAGGTGGACGGTCGGCGCGAGGTGCTTCTCGAAGTGGGCCACCACCTGCTCGGTGTTGAGGTCGGGCGTGAATCCGCGGGCCGGGTCGTAGCCCGGATGCGCGTCGGTCATGTCGCGTGCGAGCATGCACTTCAGGCCGGCCGACTTCATGGCGCGCAGGCCCATGGGCTTGCCCAGCAGGCAGACTTGGGTATGGAAGCCCACGTAGAGCAGGTGCGTGAGGCCGTACTTCTGGCAGAGGGCGTACACCTCGGCCTGCGTGTCGGGCATCCAGTCGTCCGGGCCGATGACCAGGTCGGGGTGCATGCCGTCCCATCCGTAGTTGCCCCCGCAACGCTCGGCCCCGCAGGCGCATCCGCCGGCATCCGGCACGGGCGGGCAGGTCACGTTGACGGCGGCGGGAACGGTGAGCGCCGGCAAGTTGAAGACCCGCTCGCGCTGCGGGAACCCGACGTAGTTGTCGACGACGTCGCTCGGGCACAGGAACACGGGCATGCCGAGGTCGCGCGCGGCCGCCAAGGCCTTGTTGAGGCGCGGCACGAAGGCGTCGACCCGCATGGTGGCCGTCTTGCACCAGTGGTAGTTCCAGATGTCCACCGCCACCACGCCGACGCGGGAGGAGTCGACCACCTCCTGCGTGATGCGCACCTCGCCCGACTGCGGGTCGCGGGTCTGGAGGCTCCAGCGGATGGGGACGGCGGCCAGGGGAGGCAGGCAGCCCAGCCACAGCAGCAGGGCGAACAAGGGTCGGGCGAAACAGGTCATGGCTTGGGCGAGGATCCGTTGATGGAACAGCCGA
>JBIKMQ010000099.1:0-6897 GCA_044359215.1 Candidatus Chromulinivoraceae bacterium | reverse complement strand
GCTGGCGGGCGTGGGTGACACCTCTGCCCGGGCCGCGTTCGTCATCGGCAAGGACGGCAAGGTCCACTACGCCGAGCAGACGGCCACGCCGAAGGACCTTCCGAATTTCGAAGCCGTGAAGGCTGCTCTGTCCAAGCTCCAGTGATCATCCTCCCCCGGGGGGCTGACCCGGGTTGCGGAGCGTTCCGGGGCCGCGCCTCCGGCCAGGCAGGGCGGGAAGGGGAGACCCTCCCGCCCTTTTCCTTGCACAAAGCCGCCGTTCCCCCCGGATCCTGCCGGGGCCTTCAGGTTTGACAGGTCCAACCCCGGCCCCCCAGCGGACCGGATCCGGGCCTCTTGTCAGGAAAAGTCCCACCGTTTTACGGTTTGACCGGGTTTTCCTGCCGCCATTACGTTCTGCGGCTCCGCAGACTCGGCTAATTTTATGATCGGATCGATTCGCAAACACTCGAACTGGCTCTGGGCCATCATCGTCACGGCGGTCATCGCCAGCTTCGTCATCTGGAGCGACGCGCGGCCAGGTCGGACTTCCTTCGACTTCGGGGGGGGCGACTTCGGAAAGCTCTATGGACGACCGATCACCCGTGACCAGTTGCTCAAGGCCCGCACCGCCGCCGCGATCGACGACGCTCTCCGGGGTGGTCGCCGAGGTGCCTCGGCCGACAACGAACGGGCGGTGGCCGAGCTCATGGTGCTGCAGGCCAAGGTCAAGGAACTGGGCATCCAAGTGAGCGATGAGGCCGTTGGCCGGTACCTGCGTGACAATTTCAAGGACCCGACCTCCGGTGCCTTCAATTACGACACCTTCATCCAGAACCTCCAGCAGCGCACCCGCATCGACGAGGCCACTTTCCTTGAGCACATCCGCAACCAGGTGGCCATCCAGCACCTGGTCGAGACCGTCGGATCGGCCTCCCGATTGCTCACTCCGAGGGAAGTCGCGGCGGACTACCGGCGCGACAACGAGCGCTGGGTCACCAAGGCGGCGTTGTTCAGCCTGTCCAACCATCTGGCCGCCGTCACCGCCAAGCCCGAGGACCTCACCAAGTTCTACAGCAACCGCATCGCGTTCTACCGCATCCCGGAGCGCACGGTGCTGATGTATGTCCGATTCGACGCCACCAACCACCTCGCCGAGGCCGACGCCATGATCGCCAAGGAGGCCGGCTTCACCAACCGCCTCGAGGAGTTCTACAAGCAGCGCGGGCCCGAGTCGTTCCGTGACGACAACGACAAGGTCCTGGCGAAGGAGGCGGCGTTGCGCAAGATCCGCGACGAGGCGCTCACGCAGGGTGCCCTCAGCTTGGCCCGTCAGCAGGCCATCCGGTTCAACGATGAGCTCGGCGGCCTCACCAACGTGACGCCCTCGGCCTTCGCCCAGACCGCCTCGAAGTTCAAGGTGGCCCTCCGGAGCACCACGCCATTCCGCAAGGGGGAGCGCATCGTGGGCCTGGAGACCGTGCAGGACCTCCCGCAGCGGGTGGCCTCCCTCAATGCCGAGACCCCGTATACCGAACCCCTGGATGGCGACGGGTTCGTGGTGATCCCGATGCTCCAGACCAAGATGGCTCCCGAGGTTCCGTCATTTGAGACCGTTCGGGAGCGCGTGGTGCAGGATCACCGCATGGACCGCGCCCGTGCCGCCGCCCGGGAGGCGGGCGAGAAGTTCCATGCGGCCGCCGAGGCCGGCCTGGCCGCGGGCAAGCGCTTCGCCGACATCGCCGCCGCCGAGAAGGCGACCCTGATCAATGTTCCGGAGTTCACGGCCTCCTCGCAGAACGTCGTTGGGCTCGATTCCCGCCTGAACCTGTTTCTGGTGCGCAACGCCGCCCAGGGGGCCAAGCCCAATGGTGTCGCCCGGTACACGGACAGTTCCGACGGGGGCTTCGTGCTGTATCTGGAAAAGAAAGAGCCCGTTTCCGAGGAGGCCCTGAAGCAGGCCCTGCCGGCCGCCTTGTCCGAGGCCCGTCAGCAGCGGCGCATGGCTGCCTTCCAGAACTGGTTCGCCGCCGAGTTCCAGAAATCCGGCGCCATGGCTTCGTCCCGTCCGGCCGGGGCCGGCGGCGCGCCGGGCCAATGAAGGCCTCCGGGCCGGTCATCAAGCTCTCGGCGCCGGGACCCGGCCAGTTCTGGCCGGTGCCCGTGGTCCATGAGGACGCGCGTCTCCTGGCCGTCGACAAGCCGGCCCGGCTGCTCACCTCGCCCGACCGGTACGACCGGGAGCGGCCCAACCTGATGAAGCTGCTCCACGCCGGCATCGAGCGTGGCGCGGAATGGGCCGTCCAGCGTCGGATCGACTACCTGTCCAACGCGCACCGCCTCGACTTCGAGACCACGGGCGTGCTCCTGCTGGCCAAGGACAAGCCCGCCTTGGTGCACCTCGCCAACCAGTTTGGCGGCACCCAGCCCGAGAAGACCTACGTGGCGCTGGTGCCGGGCAGTCCCGAGCAGGACGAGTTCGAGGTGGACCTCAAGCTGACCCCCGACCCACGTCTGCCGGGACTCATGCGATGGTCCAAGGACGGCAAGAAGGCGCTCACCCGATTCCGCGTCCTGGAGCGGTTCCGCGGGGTCACGCTGTTGTCGTGCCACCCGGCGACGGGCCGCACCCACCAGATCCGGGTCCATCTGAAGTTCGCCGGGTTCCCCATCTACGGTGACGAGTTCTATGGGGACGGTCGCCGCCTGTATCTCTCGGCGCTCAAGCCCTCCTACCGCCTCAAGGACGGGCAGGAGGAGCGGCCGCTGACGCCCTCGCTCGCGCTGCATGCCTGGAAGCTCCGCGTGGCCCATCCGGACGACGGTCGATCGGTCGAGATCACCGCCCCTTGGCCGCGGGACCTGGAGGTGGCACTCAAATACCTCCGGCGCTTCGGGCGTTAGCCGGTGGCGGTGGGCCGGAAGGGGAAGGGGAGATCGACGGGCGCAGGTCGCGGCAGGGCGCCGCCGGTGTGTTGTCCGGTGTGTTGTCCGCGATGTCGTCCGGGGATTGGGCGGCAGCCCCTCTCGGCGGCCGCGGGTCCGGGTGCGCTGTTTGCTTCCCATCGGCCCAGCTTCGGACTTCAATGGTCCAACAACCGTGAGTTACCAGGTCATCGCCCGAAAATACCGGCCGCAGCGTTTCTCCGACGTCGTGGGCCAGGAGCACGTGACCACGACCCTGGCCAATGCCATCCGCCAGGGGCGCATCGCCCACGGGTATCTCTTCTGCGGGCCGCGCGGCACCGGCAAGACCACCCTAGCGCGCATCTTCGCCAAGGCCCTCAACTGCACGGGAGGCCCCAGCGCGGAGTTCGACGATGCCGACCCCCGCGTGAAGGAGATCACCGAGGGCCGCTCGCTGGACGTGCTGGAGATCGACGGTGCGTCGAACAACGGCGTCGACCAGGTGCGCGAACTGCGCGACACGGCCAAGTTCGCGCCCGCCTCGGGCAAGTACAAGATCTACATCATCGACGAGGTGCACATGCTCTCGGCGGCCGCCTTCAACGCGTTGCTGAAGACGCTGGAGGAGCCGCCGCCGCACGTGAAGTTCCTCTTCGCGACCACCGACCCGGAGAAGGTGTTGCCGACGATCCTGAGCCGGTGCCAGCGCTTCGACCTGCGGAGGATCCCGGCCGCGCTCATCGTCAAGCACCTCGCGTGGATTGCCGCTCAGGAGAAGGTGTCGATCGACGCCGACGCGCTGTCGGCCATCGCCCGGGGTGCCGACGGTGGCATGCGGGACGCCGAGTCCACGCTCGACCAGTTGATCAGCTTCTGCGGCGACCGGATCGTGGAATCGGACGTCTTGTCCATGTTCGGGCTGGCGGCCCGCGCCCAGTTGCTGGAGCTGGTCGACGCCCTGCTGGTCGGCGACATCCCGGGCGCCCTCCGACTGCTCGACGCGTTGACCTCATCCGGCAAGGACCTTGGACGGCTGCTGGCCGACCTGCTCAACCATCTCCGCAACCTCCTGATCTTCGCGGTGTCGGGGGGAGACACCGGCCTGCTCTCGGCCGGCGAGTCCGAGTTGGCGGCGCTGGCCCGCCAGGCCCGTCTGGTCGATCCCGACGCCCTCACGCGGATGATGGAGGTCATGAGCGCGGCCGAGGGTCGGCAGCGGGAGGTGGCCTCCAAGCGCATCTTCATGGAGGTCACGCTCCTCAAGGCCATGCAGGCCCGGGAGGCCACCAGCCTTGACGCCGTGCTCAAGCAGCTCAAGGCCTTGCGGGATGAACCGTCCCCGGCGGGATCCATAACCTCCGCCCACGCCGCGCGGACCACGTCTTCGAACCCACCGGCGGCCCTTTCGCGGCCCGAGGTTGCCGCGACCGCCGCGACGACGGCGTCGCCGAAGCCCATGCCGCCACCGGCTCCCGCAGCGCCGACTCCGGCGGTCCCCGTTGCGCCTCCCATGGCGGCTCCCGTTGCGGCCGAACCACCACGTGCATCCCAGGTGGCCACCGGGCCGGCGTTGCCGACACCTGCGGCGGGCCCTCTGCTCTCAGGGCTGCCCACGACGCCCACGTCGCCCGAACCGTCGCCGAGAATTCCCGACGGCGAGCAGAATGCCGAGTCGGTGTGGCAGGCCCTGCTGGAAAGGCTCCCGTCGACCGAGACGCTCCTGCGTTCCTCCCTGCGGCAGTGTCGGGTCGAGGGTTGGTCCCGTGGGGGGCTGTCCATCGCCCATCCACCGGACGCCTACCTGGACACCCCCCGGAATGTGGCTGCGATCCAGGCGACCCTCCAGGCCGTGACCGGGCAGGTGTCGTCCGTCCGGTTTGTGGTCTCGGAGGGCCTGGCTTCGCCGGCTCCACTGTCATCCGGCAGGTCTTCGGGTGGCGATCCGAACCCCGCGCCCCGTGCGGGTCCGGTCGCCGCTGGCAAGTCTGGCGAGCCCAAGGCGGCGGATGCCCGACCGAAGCCCGCGGCACCGATCCTGATCGACAAGGAGGCGTTCCTGAATGATCCGCAGATCCGCCAAGCCCTCGAGGTCTTCAAGGGCCGCATCCTCGAGGTGCGGGCGCCCGCCGAGGGGTCCTGAACGGCCTCCCGGGGGGCTCTTTCCCCGGCGGCGGACCGCGTCGATGCGGGTGGGCGGCCGGGTTGAATCCGGCCAACGTGCCTTCGGGCCCATGCGGGATGAGGCCACCGGCGGGGTTGCCTCGCTCCCGGGCTCTCGTCCAGACTCAGGTCTCCGCAACGGCAGGTATCCAATCAAAAAAAGACTATGAGCAGCGTCGGAAAACTCATGCGCCAAGCCCAGCGCATCCAGCAGCAGATGGAGGCCGTCCAGGCTTCCATCGCCCAGAAGACGGTCGAGACCTCGTCGGGCGGTGGCGCGGTCAAGGTGGTGGTCTCGGGCGACGGCCAGGTGAAGTCGCTCCGCATCAACCCAGATGCGGTCAACAAGGACGACGTGGCCTTCCTTGAGGAGTTGGTCGTGAGCGCCGTCAACCAGGGGTTGGAGCAGGCCAAGGAGCTTTCGAACAAGGAAATGGGGGCGGTGACCCAGGGATTCGGCCTTCCGGGGATGTTCTGAACCCCGGCCGACGCGATGACCGAGCTGCCTCCACCGGTCCAGGCGTTGGCCCTGGCGTTGAAATCCCTGCCGGGGATTGGTCCGCGCACGGCGGAGCGCTTGGCGTTGCACGTCCTGCAGATGGACTCCGGTCGCGTGCGTGCCTTGGCCGAAGCGCTGGTGGCCGCGCGGGATCGGGTGGTGGCCTGTGAGCGCTGCGGCGGGTTGACCGAGACCCAGCCCTGCCGGATCTGTGGCGACGACCGTCGGGACCCGTCGGTGATCTGCGTCGTCGAGCGTGCGACCGACATCCTCAATTTCGAAAAATCCGGTGCGTTCCGCGGTGGCTACCATGTCCTCGGAGGCAAGCTCAGTCCCTTGGAAGGGGTTGGCCCCGAGGACCTGAGCATCGCACCGCTCGAAGCGAGGATCGATGCGGGAGGCGTCGGAGAAGTGGTCCTGGCCCTTTCGGGGGATGTCGAAGGTGATGCCACCTCCCATTACCTGCGCCAGCGACTCTCCGGTCACGCCGTGCGCATCACCCGCCTGGCCCAGGGGCTTCCGGCGGGTGCCGGCCTTGAGTATGCCGACGAACTCACCCTCAGCCGGGCGATGGAAGGCCGCCGCGAATTTCCATGAGCATGCCAGGCATCCCGAAAGCCGTCGTCTTCGACCTCGGCAAGGTCCTGCTGGACTTCGACTACGGCATCCTTGCCCGGCGCATGGAGGCGCTCTCGGACGTCCCCGCCCAGGCGATCCTTCAGGTCGTCAACCAGACCCCGTTGCTCCATCGCTACGAGACTGGACTCATGGGAGACCGGGAGTTCTTCGAGGCCGTGGTGGCCGCCACCGGATTTCGTGGCGGTGAAGTCCGTTTCCTTGAATGGTTCGGGGACATCTTCACGGAAATCGTTCCCATGGTGGGATTGCACGAGGCGTTGGTACGGCGTGGCATCCCCACCTACGTGTTCTCGAACACCAATGCCCAGGCGATCCGGCATGTCCGGCGGGCGTTTCCCTTCTACCGCAAGTTCACCGGTGAGGTGCTCTCCTACGAAGTCCGCTCGATGAAGCCTGACGCGGGCATCTACGAGGCCGTCGAGCGGCTCTCGGGTTTTTTTGGTGCCGACCTGCTGTACCTCGACGACCGGCCGGAGAACATCGCTGCCGGCGTTTCCCGAGGATGGCGGGCGTGGATCCACGAAGACCCGCTGGTCACCGTTCCCCGCGTCTCGAGCCTTGCGGGGTTGTGATTTCAGGCCCGCCGCCAAGCCGTCCTGAAGCGCCATCGGCCAAAGGTTCGGCATTCCGGCTGGGTCCTCAACGGCCGCAGACACCACGGGATTCTGCGGATATCCCCCGCATATCTTCCGGGTATCCCCGTGGATGGCGGG
>JBIKMQ010000097.1:0-6945 GCA_044359215.1 Candidatus Chromulinivoraceae bacterium | reverse complement strand
GCCATCCGCGGGGCCAACAACGCCAGCGAGAACAGCGACATCCCCTCGGCCAAGACCCGGTTGTACTCCAAGACCCTGCGACCGGCCCTCGACCATCGCATCAACAAGACGCGCTGGTGCGTGCTGCGCTGGCCGACGCCGAGCATGGCCCAGTCGGCAAACATGAGCACCGAGGCCTTCGAGAAGTTCTACTTCGACGTGTGCACCATGGATTACGCCCGCATGGCCCGGGCGATGAAGCCGCTGGAAAAGCGCATGCGCAAGGCCGACAAGGTCCGCATCGTGGCGCCGGGCACCGACCTGTCCTTCTCCATCAAGGGCATCGGGGCCAAGCCCTGCGAGGGCCTGCGCAACATCCCCGACGGCGAGTGCTTCACCTGCCCGACGCTCAAGTCGTCCAACGGCGTGATCACCTTCAACACGCCGACCCTGTACGCCGGCACCAAGTTCGAGGGCATCCGGCTGGAGCTGAAGGACGGACGGATCGTGAAGGCAACCTGCCAGGGCGGCACCGAGCGCAAGCTCAACGAGATCCTCGACATGGACCCGGGCGCCCGCTCCATCGGCGAATTCAGCCTCGGCTTCAACCCCTTCATCCTGAACCCGATGTGCGACATCCTCTTCGACGAGAAGATCGCCGGGTCCCTCCACTTCACGCCGGGCCAGGCCTACGAGGACCCGGGCAACGGCAACAAGTCGGCCGTGCATTGGGACATGGTTCAGATCCAGCGGCCGGAATGGGGTGGCGGCGAGGTGTGGTTCGACGGTGAACGGATCCGCAAGGATGGGCTCTTCGTGCCGAAGGACCTGCAGGGGCTCAATCCGGAAAACCTCCGCTGAGACCTCCCCCGGTCCGACCGGCTCCATCGCCATGACGCCCCGGCCAGCCCCACGTGCATGGAGTCCGCGAGGATGGCCCCGGGGTCCCTTGGAATCCGGCCGGCCCGTCGGGCCGTTCGGGAGCCCATCCCCGGCGCGGCCAGGGCGCACGCCCGCCGACCTTTGGCCAACCACCGTCGGCCTGCGATGGCTGGCGGCCGCGCTGCTGGGGTTCCTCCTGACGGCCACGGGTGCCTCGGCCCGTGGCTGGGAACCCGGTTTCCGGGACCTGGCAGCCTGGGGACGGGACATGCACCTGCGGCCCATCGCCTCGAAGGAGGAACTGCTCCTGACCAACCGCTGGACCCGGTTCCGGTTCCGCAAGGATTCCGACCGGGTGACCTACAACGAGGTCGAGTTTCGCCTTTCCGACCGCATCACGATCGAGTCGGGGCGGTTCCGCGTCTCCCAGCGTGACATCGACTCCCTGATGGCCCCGCTGCTCGCGCCCCCGAAGCGGAGCGTGCGCCCCATCCGGCGCATCGCGATCAATGCGGGCCACGGGGGCCGTGACCCGGGCAACATGGAAGGACGTCGGATGGAGAAGACCCTCACCCTCGACCTGGCGACCGACCTGGCCCGGCATCTGAAGGCGGCCGGACTCCAGGTGGTCTTCATCCGAAGTTCCGACCGCTTCATCGCCCTGCCCGAGCGGGCGGAGGCGGCCAACCGCTCCGGGGCCGACCTCTACGTCAGCCTGCACTTCAACGGGTTCGACGGGCCCGGGATCGATTCGGTGCAGGGACTGGAGACCTACTGCCTCACGCCGGCCGGGGCGCCCTCGAGCAACGATGCGCAGCGCCGCGGCCGGATGACCGGGTTCGAGGCCAACCGCTTCGACCGAGAGAACCTGACCCTGGCCCACCAGGTGCACCGCGCGATCCTCGACCAGACCCCCTTGGCGGACCGCGGCGTCCGACGGGCGCGCTTCAAGGAACTGACCCTGCTGAAGATGCCCGGCATCCTGATCGAGGGCGGCTACATGACCCACCCGGCAGACACCCGCCTGATGGAGTCGCGGAAATCGCGGGACCAACTCGCTGCCGCCATCGCCGACGGCATCCTGCGGCACAAGAAGCTCGTCGAACGCGGGGCCCCGGAGTGACCCGGGGACCAACGCGGACCCGGTTGCCCGGGCCGGCCTGGGCCAAGCGGCGCCCGTTGCCGCAGTTCACCGGCGGGCGCCGGCCAGCAGTTCATCCACCAAGGATTTGGCCCCGTACACGCTGCGCAACGACTCCAGGATGCCGGCGCTGTGCACCGAGAGGGCCCGGGCCTGGGTCTCCTCATAGGCGAAGCCGAGGACAAGGGACTCGATGTTGCCGTCGAAGATGATGCCGACGAACTCCCCGTTGCGGTTCACCACCGGGCTGCCCGAGTTGCCCCCGATGATGTCGTGGGTGGAGACGAAGTTGAACGGCACGTCGGCGCGGATGGCCTTGCGTTTCTTGAGCCAGCGCTCAGGCAGGTCGAAGGGCGGCCGCCCCTCCATCTCGGAAGACCGCTCGAAGATCCCTCCGAGCCGCGTGACGGCGGGCACCGCCTTGCCGGCCGAGGTGTAGCCCTTCACGACACCGTAGGAGAGGCGAAGCGTGAAGGTCGCGTCGGGATACCGGCCCTTGCCCTCCAGGGCGAACCTGGCCTCGGCGATCGCCGCATGCGCCTGCTTCTTCACCTCGGATTCGGCCTCCATGAGCCGCCTCACCTCACGGGCCTCCGGGTCGATGGCCTTGGCCAGTTGGACCAGCGGATCCCCGGAGGCGGCGATGGCCGTCGCCCCGCCCTGATGGAGCCGTCGGCGCTCGTCCACCGAACGCAACCGGCTACCGGCGATGAGTTCCGCGGCCCGGGCACGGGGCGACTTGCCGGCCAGCACCTTCAGCACGGTGCGGTTCTGAGCCCCCAGCTGCTCGGCGAGGTAGGTCAGCGAGTCGGCCAAGCGCAGGATCTCCAGGTCGTCATGGATCGGCTTGTCCGAGAACAGCCCCATCTCGAGCGAGGCACGGCCGGCCTCGGCGAACTCCCGAAGGCGCTCGCCATCGGGCTTCTGGTATTCCTCGGCGGCCCGGACCAAGGTGTGGGCGATCTCGAAGAGTTCCGACTGGAAGGCGTGGCCCAGCTCGAGCAGGCGGTACGACTGCTCCTGTCGGGCGATCTTCGCCTGGGCGTCCTCGATCCGGTCGAAGGCGGCGGCGGCGGCCGCGAAGTTCGGGTTGGCGGCCAACTTGGCCCGAAGGGTCTTCTCCTGCAGCCGCTTGGCCTCCATCAGTGCCGGGTCGTACAGGCCGGCATGGCCGCCGTCCCGCGCCTTGCGGCTGTTCTGGATGCCGAAGAGTTCGTCCTTGGCGCGACGCGCATTCTCGCCGCTCCGTTCGCTCCACGACCGGAGCAGCACCTCGCGGCGCTTCAGGTAGGCCAGCGCGACGGGATACTGGCGATCACGGAGGTGCTCCAACTCGGCGACGGTCAGGAGGCGCTCGGTGCGACCCGGATGGCCGGACACGAAGGTCAACTCCCCTTCCGCGGCCCCCTTGGCCGACCACTTCAGGAAGTTGGGCACCTTCACCGGTTTTCCGTTCTCGTAGGCGCGGAACAGGCAGACATCGAGGTCGTACCGGGGATACTCGAAATTGTCGGGATCGCCCCCGAAGAAGGCCACCTGCTGCTCCGGCGCGAAGACCAGCCGGACATCGGTGTACTTCTTGAACCGGTAGAGGTGGTAGGCGCCGCCCTGGTACAAGGTGACGACATCGGATCGGAATCCGGTTGCGTCGAGGGATTCCTTCTCAATGGCGGCCATCACCGCGCGCCGGGCCTTGGACGCCTCGTCGGGCGACATGCCGGCGGGAACGGCGGCGTTGACCCGGGCCGTGACGTCCACGATGGACTGAAGGACGTTGAGTTCGAGGTCGACGCACGGGATCTCCTCGGACCGGTTCCGGGCATAGAAGCCGTCGCGCAGGTAGTTCTTCTGGGCGCTCGAGACCTTCTGGAGGGCGTCGGCCCCGACGTGGTGGTTCGACAGGACCAGGCCGTCCTCGCTGACGAAGGACCCGGAGCCGCCCGAATTGAACCGCACCGACGATTTCTGAAGGTGCTCCAGCCAGGCGTCGGTCAGCTCGAAACCGTACGTGGCCCGCACCCGGTCGCGGGGAGGATCGTTGTAGAGCCACATGCCCTCGTCGGAACGGAGGGCCCCGGTACCGCAGAGGACCGCCAGCGAGGCGGCCAGGAAGGTCTTGCGCGACATGGCCTCAAGAACCCCTTCGGACACCCGCCCGTCAAGGGATGAATTGGCGGGAATGCAACCGACACTCGGAACGGCTGCCGACGCCGGGCGAAGGCCCCTGGGGCGTCGCCCCGATTGACAGGAAGGCCGGCTTTGGCATACCACGCCCCCCGCAGCCGAAGCCTGGTCGGTGTCCAATCGAACGGGCGCGGGGGACCCAACGCCGGGGGGATGGAAACGTCTTCATGGCATGGGGCGCAGGGTCGGAACACCGATCCGGGGCACTTCCAGGCCCTAGCCCGTCAGCTAACCTCGCAGGCATTTGGAAGGGTATCCGGTGGCGTGCCGCCCGGTGATGACCGGCAGGCGCCCTCGGCGACCCTTGGTCGTCGTGTGCCACCGCCACCCATGAACACCCTCACCCGACCGGCTCGACGCCGGATCCAGGGGCCCAACGGCCCGGGAGTCCCCCCTACCTCCACCTCGCCCGGGCCATCCGGCCCGATCGCCCGGAGGAGACCGAGCCGATGAGCCACCCCGCTTCCGCACCCACCGGTCGACGCCTGGCGGGCCTGTCGATGGCCGCCCTGGGCATCGTGTATGGCGACATCGGCACCAGCCCGCTGTACGCCTTCAAGGAATGCTTCGCCCCCGGACACGGAGCACCGGCCAACCCCGCCAACGTGCTGGGGGTCCTCTCCCTCATCATCTGGGCGCTGATCCTCATCGTCACGGTCAAGTACCTCGTCTACGTGCTCCGGGCGGACAACAAGGGCGAGGGCGGCATCCTGGCCCTGATGGCGCTGGCGTTCCCGGAGGCGAAATCCGGGCATCGCAGCCGGCTCGCCAGGACCTTCGCCGCCATCGGGATCATGGGAGCCTGCCTCCTGTACGGCGACGGCATCATCACCCCGGCCATCTCGGTGCTCGGGGCGGTCGAGGGACTCAAGATCGCCGCCAGCGGCTTCGAGCGGTTCATCCTCCCGGTCTCGGCGGGCATCATCGTGACGTTGTTCGCCGCGCAACGCGCCGGCACCGCGAAGGTGGGTCGCATCTTCGGCCCGATCACCCTGCTGTGGTTCCTCGCGATCGGCCTGCTGGGCATCCGGGGGATCCTGCTGCAACCAGAGGTGCTCCAGTCCTTCCATCCGGGGCACGGTCTGCGATTCCTCGCCGGCCACGGGATGGTGGGCCTGGTGGTCCTGGGCTCGGTGGTCCTGGCGGTCACGGGCGGCGAGGCCCTCTATGCCGACATGGGGCATTTCGGAATGCGGCCGATCCGCATCGCCTGGTTCACGGTGGTGCTCCCGGCCCTGATCCTGAACTACCTCGGGCAGGGCGGCCTGCTCATGGCGCAGCCCGGGATCGCCTCCGGCACGTCCTTCAACCCCTTCTACCAACTCTGCCCGTCCTGGGCGCTGTACCCGATGGTGGCCCTGGCCACCGCGGCAGCCATCATCGCCTCCCAAGCCCTGATCTCGGGGGCCTACTCGCTGACCATGCACGCGATCCAACTGGGCTACATGCCCCGGTTGCTCATCGAGCACACCTCCGAGCGGGAACGCGGGCAGATCTACATGCCGCAGGTGAATGTCGCCCTCATGGTGGCCTGCCTGGGGCTGATCTTCGGCTTCAGGACCTCGGACAACCTCGCCAGCGCCTACGGGGTGGCCGTGACCTTCACCATGGTGACCACCACCCTGCTCTTCTTCTTCGCCTCCCAGCGGGTCTTCGGGTGGTCACGGCTCCACGCCTCGCTCGTGGCCGGTGCCATGCTGCTGGTGGAGGCCCCACTGGCCGTGGCCAACCTCCTCAAGATCCCACATGGCGGGTGGTTCCCGCTGCTCATCGCCGGCTCGATGTACTTCGTCATGTCCACCTGGAAACGGGGACGCCGCCTGGTCTGGGAACGCCTGCGGGTCAGCGCGATGCCGGCCAAGAAGTTCGTCGCGGACATCGCCCGGAAGGACCCGCTGCGGGTGGCGGGCACGGCCGTCTATCTGGCGGGCAACCCCAACACCACCCCCATCGCCCTGCTCCACAACCTCAAGCACAACAAGGTGCTCCACAGGCGGGTGATCTTCTTCACCATTTGTGTCGAGGAGGTGCCGGTGGTGGACGCCTCCGAGCGACTGGAGGTCGAGCGGCTGGATGCGGGATTCTGGCGCGTCCAGGCCCATTACGGGTTCATGGAGACGCCGGACATCCAGGCCATCCTGAGGCTCTGCGCGGAACACGACCTCGAGTTCCGGGAGATGGAAACAACCTTCTTCCTGAGTCGGGAGACGGTCATTCCAAAATCGGGCAACGGAGGCATGAACCTCTGGCAGGAGCGGCTCTTCTCGATCATGGCCCGCAACGCACAGAGCGCCACGGCCTACTTCCGACTGCCCGCCAACCGTGTGGTCGAACTCGGCATGCAGGTCGAAATCTGACGACGCCGACCCGACGATCGGACGCGGACCAAACCAACGGGACGGGAGGGCGGACCGGAAATCCCCCTCCCTCCGGCCTCCCAACGGCGCCGGGATCTTCAGAACCTGCTCAGCCGCTCGAGTTCCTTCACCCGCTCCAGGATCTTCGCCTTGGTGGTGCGGGTGGTGACGTTCAGCCCGAAGCCCTCGCAGCAGAACGAGGCCACGACACTGCCATGCAGGATGGCCCGACGGAGATTGGTGTCGACCGATCCGCTCTTCTGGGCGGCCAGGTAGCCGATCAACCCCCCGACGAACGAGTCGCCCGCACCGGTCGGATCGACGACCTTGCGCAGCGGATAGGCCGGCGCCACGAAGAGGCCCTTGGGTCCCGACAGGATGGACCCGTGCTCGCCCTTCTTG
>JBIKMQ010000096.1:0-6946 GCA_044359215.1 Candidatus Chromulinivoraceae bacterium | reverse complement strand
GAGCGAGGTGAAGGACCGCCTCGGCGACATTGCTCCCGGGCTGCCGGAAGGCCTGCAGCGCCGCCTGGGCATCGCCCGGGCCTTGGCGGTCGACCCCCAGGTGCTGCTGCTCGACGAGCCCGCCGGCGGACTGGATCCCGTCGCCTCGGCCGGCATCGAGGAGCTCCTTCGGGATCTGCGCCGGGATCTCACCCTGCTCATGGTCACCCATCGACTGCAGCAGGCCGCGCGCATCGCCGACTTCACCGCATTCCTCCTCGGCGGTGAGTTGGTCGAGGTCGACGACACCGGGCGCCTGTTCTCCCGGCCCGGGGATCCGCGCACCGAGGAGTACCTGACCGGCCGCCACGCCGGCTGAGCCCGAATCGGTGGTGGGTGGCCTCCCGGTTCCCGGGGCATGGCTTCGTGGTCGGTCCTCGGTGCAGGCTGTGCAGGGGAATCCCTGGTCGATTCCATCGTTTCCAAAATCCGGAGGCCGCGTCCCAATGCTCGCGGTGACACCGCTGGAATCAGAGATCGCCGGGCTCAAGGACCAGTTGCTCCGCATGGCGGCGATGGCCGAGAGCCTGGTCGTGAGGGCGGTCCGAGCGCTGGTCGAGCGGGATGATGAGTTGGCCCGCAGCGTGGCCGATGGCGACGAGCCGCTCGACCAGTTGGAGATGGACCTGGACGCGGCAGCCATCGCAGTGCTGACCAAGGCGCCTTTGGGGGGGCAGCTGCGCCTCATCACCGTGGCCATCAAGGTCACCCGCGACCTGGAACGGATCGGGGACGAGTCGACCACCATCGCGCGACGCGTGCTCAAGCTGGGGCTCGAGCCGCAGCTCAAGCCCTACGAGGACATCCCTCGGATGTCCCACATGGCGGCCTCGATGCTCCGCGACGCCCTCGACGCCTTCGTCCAGGGCGACACCGCCAAGGCCCGGGCGGTCATCCCACGCGACAAGGAGGTCGATGCCTTGAACCGGGCCCTGCATCGCGAACTGACCGGGATGATGGTCGGGGATCCGGCCTGCATCGGCCGCTGCCTGCACCTGATGACCATCAGCAAGGCCCTGGAGCGCATCGCCGACCACGCCAAGAACATCGCCGAGGAGACCGTCTACCTGCATGAGGCCCGCGACATCCGACATCCCGGCGCCTGGATCGAGCCAGCCACCCCGGGGCGGTGACCGATCCGGCGTCCGGGGTTGGTGGACGACGTTGGGCCCGGGCCGGCCGGGATTCCCGGCGTTGCGGCCCCGCCGGCCCCGATCCTGCACCGTTGACCCCGGGGAGCGGTGTCCTTAGGGTCCCGAGGCTGTCATCGGAACGCGTGGCCCTGACGTGATCTCAGTCGGGGCCTTTTGCTGTTCACGATGGGCGTTCATCCATGGCAAATGTGATTCTCGTCGGCGCCCAGTGGGGCGACGAAGGCAAGGGCAAGATCATCGACGTGCTGACCGAGCAGTCGGAGGTGGTGGTCCGTACCCAGGGCGGCAACAACGCGGGCCACACGGTCTTCGTGGGCAAGGACAAGTACGTCCTGCACCTGATCCCCAGCGGCATCCTCCGGTCCGACAAGGTGTGCGTGATCGGCAACGGCGTGGTCATGGACCCCGTGGGCCTGGTGAAGGAACTCGACGGCCTGGCCAAGCTGGGCGTGTCGGTGACGCCCGACAATTTCCGCATCTCCGAGACGGCGCACGTGGTGTTCCCTTGGCACCGCGAGCTCGACGGGGCCCGCGAGGCCCAGAAGGGCGACAACAAGATCGGCACCACCAAGCGCGGCATCGGCCCCACCTACGGCGACAAGGTCGCCCGTGTGGGCATCCGTGTGCTCGACCTGATCCATCGGGAGCGCTTCCCGGTCCTGCTGCGCCAGCGCCTGGACGAGAACAACGCGCTCATCCGTTCGCTTGGCGGCACTCCGCTCGACTACGATCAGGTGCTGGCCGAGTCCACGGCCGCCGCCGATCGCCTGCGACCCTTCGTCATCAACACCGTGGTGTACCTGCATGAGGTGACCCAGAGGGGTGGCAACATCCTGTTCGAGGGCGCGCAAGGCACCTTCCTCGACATCGACCACGGCACCTATCCGTTCGTGACCTCGTCAAACACCACGTCGGGCGGCGCCTGCACGGGGTCGGGAGTGCCGCCGAACCGCATGGACAAGGTCATCGGCGTGCTCAAGGCCTACACCACCCGCGTCGGCGGCGGTCCGCTGCCGACCGAGAGCGCCGAGGTGAGCGACCTGCTGCATGGCATGGGCCGCGAGTTCGGCTCAACCACGGGACGGGCCCGCCGCTGCGGCTGGTTCGACGCCGTGGCCACCCGCCACGCCACGATGGTCAACGGCATCGATGAACTGGCCATCACCAACATCGACGGCCTGGATTCGCTGAAGACCCTCCAGGTGTGCGTGGCCTACCGCGCCGATGGCCAGACCCTGCGTCATTTCCCGGCCGACCACGAGGTGCTGTCCCGCTGCGAGCCGGTGTACGAGACCTTCCCCGGCTGGGAGACCTCCACCGAGCAGGCCACCCGCTGGGAGGACCTGCCGGTGAACTGCCGCAACTACCTGCTGGCCATCTCGCAGATGACGGGTGCGCGCCTGACCATCGCCAGTGTTGGCCCGGCCCGTGCGCAGACCCTCTTCGTCTGAGGAATCCTCCGTGAGCGCCGAGCCCAAGCTTTCCGCCGCGGCCCAGGCCAACTTGCCGACGCACGTCGCCGTCATCATGGACGGCAACGGCCGGTGGGCGAAGCAGCGCGGGTTGCCCCGGGTGGAAGGGCACCGCAATGGCGTGGAGTCCGTGCGCACCATCGTCCGCTCGGCCGGCGAACTGGGCATCAAGTACCTCACGCTCTACGCCTTCTCGGTGGAGAACTGGAACCGTCCCAAGGATGAGGTCGATACGCTCATGAAGTATCTGGCCCGCTTCCTGAAGAACGAGATCGGGGAACTGAACCGCAACAACGTTCGGCTCGAGGCCATCGGGCAGATATGGCGGCTCCCGGAGGCCGTGCAGGAGCAGTTGGCCAAGACCCGCGCCGCCCTGGCCAAGAACAATGGCCTGACGCTCATTTTGGCCCTGAGCTACGGGGGGCGCACCGAGCTCATCGAAGCCACGCGGGCCATCGCCGAGAAGGTGAAGTCGGGCGCGCTGGACCCGGCCGAGATCAACGAGCGGGTGGTGTCGGAGCACCTGTACACCCGCCATTGGCCCGATCCCGACCTGATGATCCGCACCAGCGGGGAGATGCGCATCAGCAACTTCCTGCTCTGGCAGCTCAGCTACGCCGAGTTCGTCATCACCCAGACGCTCTGGCCCGAATTCCGCAAGGCACACCTGTGCGAGGCCCTCGAAGAATACGCCCGCCGGCACCGCCGCTTCGGCGGGGTGTGACGGTGCGGTGGGAGGCCATGGTTCCCGAGCCTACCGCTTCGGGCGGTCAGGCCGCGGGCAGCGCAGCAGCAACGGGCGGGCGTCCTGCGGGTTGGATTTGCGCGGGTAGCCGTTGTTGTCGACCAGCAGCCAGACGTTGTCGGCATCCACGCTGAGTCCCTCGAAGAACCCGTACGGCAGCAGGTGCTGGTAGGCGTACTTCGGGTCCATCTCGATGGGGAAATAGCTGAAGCACAGGCGCACCGCATGGGTCTTCGGGTCGATGCACAGGATGCGCCGGTGTTCGCGGCAAAGCGCCCAGAGTTCGCCGCCAAACCAGCAGAGGTCGGTGTAGTGGATGTCGTCGCCGGAGGCCCCGGGCGGACGCGGTTGGAAATCACCCTCCACCCGGAGGGTCTTGCGATCGACCTCGAGGATGCGGCCGGTGTCGCGCTCGTTGGCCACGTAGAGGAACCGGTCGCCCACGGCGACGCCCTCGAAGGAAGCGTTGCGGTCGGTCTTGCTGAACCAGCGGGATGCCGGGGACCAGTCGATGGGCAGGCGCTCCAGCGGCTTGCCGGGGGCAGGTTGGCGGAGAATCCAGCGCAGGTGCTCCTCACTGAGGTAGAGGGCCCCGTCGGTGTCGATGCCGATGCCCTCCACATCCCAGGGCAGGTCCCGGCCCGGGGTCAGCGGCTCGAACAGCGCCGGGGACAGGCCCGCGTAGGGCACCAGTACGGCCTCGGTGCCCGACTTGGGAAAGCGGATCTCGAACAGGCCCGTCTCCTTGTCATTGACCGTGAGCAGGCGGCCATCGGGCAGTCGGACCAGCGCCGAGGCGTCGAACCGGGCCACCGATGGCGTGAGCGTCCAGGACTCGGCGACGCTCAAGGGTTGGGTCAGGGTCGTGGAACCCGCCGGGTGCCGTGGGGAGGTGCAGCCGGCCAAAAGGCCCGCCATCAAGCCGATCAGGGTGAGGATCCGTTTCAACGGTCTCAGGATAGCGCAGATCGGGCTCCCGGCGGGAGGAAAACCCGTTTACAGGACGGCCATCGGCAGTAGGATGTCGCCGTCAGGTCACCCATCCGTCACATGACGCATTCCCTACCCACGTCCGGAACGGAAAACGGGATCCTCCATCGGTCCTCGCTGTACCGGGAATTCCTCGCCGAGAAGGAGGAAATCCTGAAGCACAAGTGGATCGAGTCGGAGAAGGTCGGCCACGACATCGGGTTCGAGGCGGCCCTGGTCGACTGGATCACCAAGCACCGCGCCAGTTGGCGGCGCTCCCGCACCGCGGGCAACCCCTTCTGAGACCCTGAACCGCCCGAACGGCAGCCTCCTCCGGCCGGCATCCCTGGCGGCCCTCCGACTCGGAGCCCCAGACTTGGACTTCCGGATGAGGTGCACCTCACGGCGAACCATCCCTCCGCCCCGGCTCCTGCACCCCGCCCAATGACCCCTCCGTTGCTCGACGCCCCATCCCTCCGACGCACCTTGGAGCGCATGGCCCGGGAGATTGCCGGAGCCGATCCTGCCGGGGAGGTTCCCGTGCTGGTGGGCATCCAGCGGGGCGGGGTGGCTGTGGCCCGCCGGTTGGCCGCCGAAGTGGCGACGATCCTCGGCCGCCCTGTCCCCTGTGGATGCCTCGACGTGACCTTCTACCGGGACGACCTCGACCAGCGCGCGGCACCGACGGTCCACCCGACCGAGATCCCGGGCGACATCCAGGGTCGGCGGGTCGTTTTGGTCGACGACGTGTTCTTCACCGGGCGCACCATCCGGGCCGCGATGGACGCCCTCCACGAGTTCGGCCGCCCCAACCGCGTCCAGTTGGCCGTGGTCATTGACCGTGGGCATCGACAACTGCCCATCCGTCCGGATGTGGTCGGCCACGAGGTGACCACCACCTTGGGCCAGTCGGTGATGGTCCGCTGTTCGGAAGGCGGCGTCGGCGATGATGACGGGGTCTTCCTGCGCGAGGCGCCGGCCGGCACTCCCCCGAGGATCCCGGTGACGCCCCAGACCCACTCCCACGTTTCATGACCTGGAATCGCAAACACCTGCTCGATCTGCAGAGCCTCCGGGCGGAGGAGATCGTCCACCTGCTCGACACGGCCCGGGAGTTCAAGGCCGTGGGCGAGCGGTCCATCAAGAAGGTGCCCGCGCTGCGGGGCAAGACGGTGGTGAACCTCTTCGTCGAGCCGAGCACGCGCACGCGCATCAGCTTCGAATTGGCGGCGCTGCGCCTGAGTGCGGATGTGATCAATTTCTCGGCCGAGGCCAGTTCGCTGAAGAAGGGCGAGACCCTCAAGGACACGGCCCGGAACCTCGAGGCGCTCAACGCCGACATCATCATCCTGCGCCATGGGGCCAGCGGGGCGCCGCATTTCCTGTCGCGGTTCCTGGGGGCCCATGTGCTCAATGCGGGCGATGGCGCCCACGAGCATCCGACCCAGGGGTTGTTGGATGTCTTTACGATCCGGGAGAAGAAGGGGCGGGTGGAGGGCCTGAAGGTGACCATCCTCGGTGACATCCTCTACAGCCGGGTGGCCCGTTCGAATCTCTGGGCGCTCTCCAAGCTGGGGGCGCATGTGACTCTCTGTGGTCCGCCGACGCTGGTGCCCAAGGCCTTCGAGTCCTTCGCCCCCAACGTTCGGGTGACCTGGAATGTCGAGGAGGCGCTGCGGGGGGCCGATGTCATCAACCTGTTGCGCATCCAACAAGAGCGGCAACGCGCCTCGATGTTCCCGAGCACGGGCGAGTACGCGGCGCTCTTCGGGCTGAATCCGGCCCGCATGGCCCTGGTGAAGCCCGATGCGCTCATCATGCATCCGGGCCCCATCAACCGGGGCGTGGAGATCGCCAGCGCCATCGCCGACGGGCCGCAGTCGGTGATCCTTGAGCAGGTGACCAACGGCTTGGCCGTCCGCATGGCCGCGCTGTACCTCGTTCACGGCGGCCGATCGTTGCAGGTGGCGGGCTGAGCCAGTGGGCTCCGCGGGTTCGGTCCGCGCTCGCGGGGAACGTTGGGTGGGCTCCGCGGGTTCAGTCCGCGCTCGCGGGGAACGTTGGGGCCAGTGGGGCCTTCGCGCTGGCGCGCGAGGGGGAACAGGATGTCGACGTTCCTACGCTCGCCGCGGACCGATCCCGCTCCGCTGCGGTTTTGGGTGGGCTCCGCGGGTTCAGTCCGCGCTCGCGGGGAACGTTGGGGCCAGCGGGACGTCCAGCGCTGGCGCGCGAGGGGGAGCAGGATGTCGACGTTCCTACGCTCGCCGCGGACCGATCCCGCTCCGCTGCGGTTTTTGGGTGGGCTCCGCGGGCATGCCCCTGCGCGAGATCCAATCTCGGCTCCTTCTCAAAACCGGCTTGGCCGGGGGCGATTCCGGGTTCAGCCTCGGCGCGATTTCCATGAAGAACGTGTCGCGCATCCTTTTGTTGTTCTCCGCCCTGTGGCTCCGCGCCGCAACCCCCGCCATCGACTTCGACGGTTCCTGGACCGTGGCCGAGTTGGAGACGGAGCAGGGGCCCCTGCCAGAGGAGACACGCAAGTCGCTCGTGTTCGGCATCTCCGGCGG
>JBIKMQ010000095.1:0-7023 GCA_044359215.1 Candidatus Chromulinivoraceae bacterium | reverse complement strand
TCCGGCATCGCCTCCGCAACCGGCACCATCCTCAACGACGACAACTCCAATCTCCCGGTGATCACGGTGTCCATTTCCCAGAACGCGGTCTCGGAGGATGGGCCCGAGCACCTCATCGTCACCTTCCTCCGATCGGGCGACCTTTCCCAACCCAAGAGCGTGGGCTTCACCCTGTTCGGAAACGCCATCATCGCCAATGACTTCACGTTGCGTGGCATCGCCGGTCCCCCCACCACATCGGGGAGTGTGACCTTCGCCGCCGGAAGCCCCGTGGTCCTGCTCGCCATCGACCCGCTTTCGGATTCCGTCAGCGAGGGCGACGAGACCGTGACGTTGAACGTGGATTGGAGCCCGTCGCATGTCGTGGGCGGGAGCGGCTCGGTGACCGGCACAATCCTCGACAACGACGTGGCCCCCGGCACGGTCGTCCGATCGGTGATCCCGCGTCCGATGCTGCAGGAAGCCCAGGGCGAAATCTTCAACCGACGGGCTTTTGCGGCCCTCCGGACGAACGGCTCCGTCGTGACCTGGGGGGACCCCCTCTCCGGCGGCGACAGCTCCACGGTGGCGGCGCGCCTGGCCTCAGGGGTGGTCCAGGTCTTCTCGGCCAGCGCCGCCTTCGCGGCCCTGAAGAGCGACGGTTCCGTCGTCACCTGGGGGGCCAATTTCCTCGGCGGCAACAGCAGCGCCGTCGGCCCTGAGCTCAATTCCGGAGTCGTCCAGATCCTTGGAAACCTCATGGCCTTTGCGGCCCTCAAGACCAACGGTTCCATCGTCACCTGGGGCAATGCCGGCGGGGGTGGAGACAGCAGCACCGTCGCTTCCCAGATCGCCTCGGGGGTTGTCCAGATCTCCTCGACACGTGCCTCGTTCGCGGCTCTCAAGGCCGACGGCTCCGTCGTCACCTGGGGCAGCGGCTTCGAGGGAGGCGACAGCTCGGGCGTCACCTCCCGGATCAGCTCGGGCGTGATCCAGGTCTTCGCCAACTCCCAGGCCTTCGCGGCCCTCAAGACCGACGGTTCCGTGGTCACCTGGGGACAAGCCCAAGCGGGTGGCGACAGCAGCTCGGTAGCCACCCGGCTCGCCTCGGGCGTCACACGCATCTTTCCCGGTGAGTCCGGGTTCGCCGCCCTGAAGAGCGATGGATCCCTGGTTGACTGGCCAGCCCAGAGCAGCGGCACCAACCCGCAACTCGCCTCCGGGGTGATTCAGGTGGTGCCGTCCAGCCTCGGTGGCTCCGCGGCCCTCAAGGCGGACGGCTCGGTCGTCACCTGGGGCAACCCGAACGGGGGCGGCGACAGCAGCGCCGTCGCCCCCCAGCTCACCTCGGCGGTGGTCGGGATCTTCTCGGCCGGACCGGCCTTCGCAGCGCTCAAGGGCGATGGCTCGGTGATCACCTGGGGAAATCCGGCTTCCGGCGGGAATGCCGGGACCGCAGCCTCACAGCTGACCTCGGGCGTGGCACGGATCGTCGCGAACCCCGGGGCCTTCGCAGCCCTGAAGACCGATGGTTCGGTCGTCACCTGGGGCGATGCCTCCGCAGGGGGTGACAGCAGCTCGGTGAGCGGCCAACTGGGTTCGGGCGTCGTGCGCATCACGTCCAACGCGAGGGGCTTCGCGGCCCTCAAGTCCGACGGTTCGGTGGTTTCCTGGATGGGATCCCCCAGCGGCGCCGACATCGCCTTCAGCAGCGTGGCCGGACAGTTGATCGGCGATGGGGCGTCCATCGCCGACCCCCTGCACGACGACCGCCTCGTGCCGGCAGGGCCGACACCGGCGTTGCCGGTCGTGACCCTGTCGGTCTCCCCGGCCTCCGTGCCCGAGGATGGACCGGCCAACCTGGTCTTCACCTTCACCCGCACCGGCAGCACCTCGGCTCCCTTGAGCGTCACCTTCGGCTTCGATGGCATGGCCACGGAGGCTGTCGACTTCACGGGATTGCCCGGTGCCGGAGCCACCTTCCGGACCATCCTCTTCGCCCCAGGGTCTTCCAGCACGACGGTCGTGATCGACCCGGTCGTGGACACCGATGTCGAACCCGATGAGACGGTTGCCCTCTTCCTCACGCCGGGAAACCATTACGCCATCGGCACCGCGACGCCCGTGTTGGGGACCATCGCCAACGATGATGTTCCCGCAGGCGACGCACCGACCATGTCGGATGCGACCTCCTCCGAATCCATCACGCCCACGTCGGCCGTCCTCGGAGGTCAGGTGGTCTCCGATGGCGCCCTGAAGATCCTCGAACGGGGATTCCTGATCTCCCCGGCGGATGTGCCGGGCGAACTCAACCTGGGCGGGATCGATGTGGCCCGCGTGCCCATCACCGGCGGCGTCGGCCCGTTTTCGGTGACCACCACCGGGTTGAAACCTGGCACGCTGTATCGATTCCGGGCCTATGCGACCAACCCGGCCGGCACCCGGTACAGCCCGGTGCGCAGCTTCAGGACGCTCGAGGGCTCGACCCTGGTGGCCAATGGGGCGGCCGTCTCCACGTCGACAGGCACCCCGCTCGACGTGGCGCTCTCGGGAAGCGATTCCTCCGGCAAACCCTTGAGCTATTCGATCGTCACCCCGCCAACCCAAGGAAAGCTCGGGCCGGTGTCCGGCAACCGGGTGACCTACATCCCCAACCCCGGGTTCCGGGGAACCGACCGCTTCACCTTCCGGGTCAACAATGGCTCGGCCGATTCGGCACCGGCCGAGGTCGTCGTGTCGGTCCTCGCCCGACCCGTGCTGGAACTTAGCCTCAGCAACCCGACCCAGTTGACCCTCGGTGTCCGCGCGACAGCGGGGACGCGGGTGATCCTCGAGTCGCTGCTGCCCCACGCGGATTGGAAGGCCACGGGCCAGGAGGTCACCGGACAGGGCGAGGCACAACCGGTGGCGGTGGTGCTGCCGGTCCCGGCGGAGGAACCGACACGGCTGTGGCGCGCCCGGATCGTCGAGCCGACCAACCCGGACCCCGAGCCGGAACCCCTGTCCAAGGTGGAGGTGCTCGTCGGTGTCGATGCCTCTAAGACCATCAACTACACCATCAATGGAAAACCCTCACCGACCGGCGACATCGTGGTCCTGAGGGGAGGCACCGTGAACTTCACCTGCCGGCAGGGATCGCTCACCGTGACCCTCGAACCGGTCCGGGTCCAGAGCGCCAAAGTGCTGTTCGCCATCGAGACGGTGGCCCTGGACGGGGAGCTCCGGATCGCCATCCCGCAGGAGGCGGCCGATGGGGACGAGTACAAATACAGCGTCATCATCGACGACGGGAAGGGCAACCGGTTCCATCATGATCCGAGGTTTCGGGTGGCGCGTTGATATACTTGGAATCCCGGTGGGTGTTCCTCGGATACCGCATCCAGCACCGTCGTCGCCATGAGTGCGGCTTCGGAACGCCTCCCAAGCCTGAACCGGATCGCCAGATCGGCTCCGGTGGAATTTGCCCCCTGGGTTGATCCCGTGCCAGTCTCCGCCCAATCCTGACGATGAGCACCTCGTCCTCCTCACTCCGCTCCCTGCTGCCGTCCGGCGTCGGCCTGGTGGTGGGGGCCCTCGGTGCGGTGCTCTTCCTTGGAAGCCGGCCGGCACCGGGGGGGTCTCCGGAGGCCCGCGTGCAAACCCTGGAGGAGGAGTTGAAGCGCGCCCGGACCCGGATCTCGGCCCTGGAGGAGACCCGGCCGAGGACCTCGAAGAACCCGATCCAGACGGTGTTCGACCGGGGCCGGGAGATCGCCCAACGGCTGCGGGACGGCCGGACGGTCAGCACGGAGGAACTCTACCGGGCGGCCCAACCGGTGCTGCGCGACTTCGCGCCCCTCTTCGAGCGCATGATGAACCAGAAGTCCCGACGCCTGATCGACAGCCGGGTCGGAGAACTGACGCGCACCTACGACCTGGACGCCCGTCAGCAGGCGGACCTCGCCACCTGGTTCCGGCGCAAGGCGGAGGCCGGGAACCGTCGTTGGGTCGAGGCGCTCTCCAACGAGAACGGCAGCTACGTCGAGACGATCAGGATGCTGGAGGCCCACGAACGGGATGACGGGCTCGATGCGGTCGTGGAGGGCATGCTCAGCGGCGACCAGCTCCAGGCATTCAAGGCCGATCGACTGCAGCAACGGGCCGACAGGGTTCAGAGTTACGCCGACATGCGCGTCCAGCGCATCCACCAGATCGTCGACCTGGACGCGCAGCAGACGGAACAGCTCTTCGGGATCATGGCGCAGGCCTCCCCGGACTATGACCCGTCCATCCGGCTCGAGGGGCTCCAGGGGGAGATCCGCCCCTCCGGCGTCACGCCCCGGGAGGCGATGCTCTCGGTGCTCCGGCCCGACCAACGGGAGCGCTACGAGTTCGAGCGGGAGCGGCTCCGCTCGACCCGCATGGCCGAGTTGGCCGAGTTGGGACTCACGATCCCCGAGAACTGGGATGAGCTCGACGCCGATCCCTGAGCCGACCCCTCGGATCCTGCCGCAACGAACCGTGCCGCACCCCTCCGTCACCCCGGTCATCCCGGTCCCGCCGCCCGCCCTCGAGATCCGGTCGCTCCGGGTCGACTACGGCGACTTCGTGGCCGTCGACCACCTCGACCTTACGGTGGCGCCGGGCGAGATCCTCGGCATCGTGGGTCCCAACGGCGCGGGAAAGACCAGCACCTTCCGCGTGCTGGCCACCCTGCTGGAGCCGACCCACGGGGAGGTGTTCTTCGGCGGCGTGGACATCGCCGAGGACAGCCACCGAGCCCGCCGGCTCATGGGCTACATGCCCGACCTCGCCCCGGTGCCCTCGGACCTGCGCCTCTGGGAGTTCCTCGACTTCTACGCGGCGGCCCATGGCATCACCGACGCCGACGCCCGACGCGCCCGGGCCGACGAGTGCCTCGACCAGGTGGGCCTGCTTCCATTGCGCGAGCGGGGCTGCCGCGAGCTGTCCCGGGGACAGACCCAGCGCCTGGTGCTGGCCAAGACCCTCCTGCACGGCCCACGGCTGCTCATCCTCGACGAGCCGGCCAGCGGGCTCGATCCGCTGGCCCGCCGGGAGCTGCGCCTGGTCCTCCAGGGACTGGCCCGAACCGGGGTGACCGTCCTGATCAGCTCGCACATCCTCGGCGAACTGGCCGAGATGTGCACCTCCCTCTGCATCCTCCACCGGGGTCGGGTGCTGGCCCACGGCTCCGTGGATGCCGTGCGCCGGCAGCTCGGACGATCCACGCGCCGGCTCACCCTCGGGATCGTCGGCCCCGTCGAGGCGGCGGCCGCCCGGTTGTCGGGACGCGACGAGGTGCGGGACCTGACCGCAGGCGTCGGCATGCTCTCCTTCGACTTCGACGGCGACGACGAGGCCCAGGCCGACCTCGTCGAGGCGCTGGTCCGCGACCGGGTCCGGATCAGGTCGCTCGAGGAACGCCGCTCGTCGCTGGAGGACCTGCTGGTGGACATCGCGGCTCCGGGGAGGACCTCGTGAGCCCCGGGGACGCCGCAGCACCGGACCCCGGGGGACATCCCGCCTGGAAGGTCTGGTCCAACCCGATCTTCCGCCGGTACTGCCGCTCCCGGCTGCGCCTGCACCATCTGGCGCTCGGATGCTGCGTCACCTTCCTCCTCTCGGCGTTCATCGTGGGCATCACCTCGTCCATCGGTGTCCGGAACGAGATCGAGCCGGAGAGCGCAGCCCGGGCGGCGATCATCCCGCTGCTGGTGCTGCAGGCATTCATCCTCTTCGTGGTGGGCACGGCCCAGGTCTCCGGCGGCATGATCACCGAGCGGGACGAGGGAGGCGTGGACTACCAGCGCCTCGTCCCGATGTCGCCGCTCACCAAGGTCCTCGGCTACCTCTTCGGGCTCCCGGTCCGGGAGTACGTCCTCGCCAGCGTAAGCCTGCCATTCACGGCCTGGGCGCTGGCCCGGGGTGGGGTGCCCGCATCGGCCTGGGCCCCCCTCTACTGGGTGCTTTTCACCACCACCGTCGCCTACCACGCCACCGGGTTGCTCACCGGAACCGTGGTGCGGAACCGCCGGTGGGCCTTCCTGATCTCCATCGGTCTGGTGTTTTCGCTCTACACGATCATCCCGCAACTGGCGCGCTTCGGGCTGGTCTTCTTCAAGTACCTCACCATCACGCCCGTGTTCGACGAGAGCCTCCCGGATCTCCTGCCCGAGCGTTCGGGCGCCGTGGTGAAGTTCGGGCAGCGCTTCCTGTCCCACGCCACGTTCTTCAACCTCGGGCTGCCGGAGGCGCTCTTCACCACCGGCTCGCAGGCCGGGCTGGTGTTCCTGTTCCTGACCATGCTGTGCCGGAAATGGCGGCGCGAGGAGGCCCACCTGCTCGACAAGTCCTGGGCCGTCGGGGCGTTGGTCGGGGTCCAGGTGCTGCTGCTGGGCAACGCCCTGCCGCTCATCGACGTGGGAGACCTGTTCCCCAGCCGCAACTTCCGGTTCTTCCTATCCCCGAGCAAGGACTGGGCCCCGGGCCACGGCGAGGCCCTGGGCATGATCGCGCTCTACGGGCTCTTCACGGCCGGGTTGATCTGCGTGCTGTCCGGGATCATCACGCCGTCGCTCGAGCACCAGGTCCGCGGATGGCGTCGGGCGAGGAACCTCGGCGCGGACCGCCTGCCCGCCCTCGGGGACAGCGCCTCGGGCCGGTGGGCCACGCTGGTCCTGTCGGTCCTCGGTGCGGTGGGCTGGTTCATCTTCACCCGCCAACTCCTCGAGTCGCGATGGTTCCCCGGCCATCATGCCGGCTGGCAGGTCCTGGCGGGCTACAGCCTGGTGCTGGTGGTGGTGTGCGGATCGTTCCAGGCCCTGCTGGACACCCGGGGAGGCCGGTCCGTGGCCATCGCGGCCGTCTTCGCCGGCGTGCTGCCCCTGCTGGTTGGAGCCGTCGTCGCCGGCATCGGTGACCGGTACCTGCACCCCGGCCTGTGGATTGCCGGGCTCTCGCCGGTGTCGTTGCCGCTGTCCGCACCGGTCGCCCTGCTGTCGATCACCGAGGTCGATCGGTTGCCGGTGCGCACAATCCAGGGGG
>JBIKMQ010000094.1:0-7025 GCA_044359215.1 Candidatus Chromulinivoraceae bacterium | reverse complement strand
CGCCGGATCGTTCGAATCCCCACCAACACCCATGAAACCCTCCACTCCCCGCACGGGTCTCTGGGCCGCGGCCATCGCCGCGGCGCTCCTCCAGACCCCCCTCACCACCCAGGCCGGTCTCTTCAAGATCGATTTCGGCCACATGGAAAACGAGCGGATCCCGGCCGACGCCGATGGCAATCCCTTGGATCCCCAGCCGCTCCTGCTCGATTGGGACGTGATCCCGACTTGGACCTTCGGGGATCCGAACGCGAACGTGACCGACGGGTCGGCCAGCATCAAAGGCACGGCCAACGCCGACGGCACCGAGGTCACCTGGAAGCTGAAGGACATCTCGGCCAACCCGAACACCAAGGTCACCTTGACCATCTTGGACAACCGGACGCTGGCCGAAAAGCTCTCCTCCGACGCCCCGCCCTACATGCTGGGCCAGACGGCCAACAACCCCACCAAGGAGGGTCGCGACGTGGTGTATGACGGCGTCCGGGTTCCCGGCGTCGTCAAGGACGACTACCTGTACCGCAATCCCGATGCCGACGGCTCGGAGACCCTGATGCGCATCGCCAACCTCGACCCCGGGACCTACAACGTCACGGTCTTCGAGGGGCGCACCACCGACAGCAAGCGCACCGGCAAGGTCTGGGTGGACGACATCAAGGGCCTGAAGGAACCGGCCAGCGAGAACACCGGCAACTACGCCGGCAAGAACGACGCCGGGGACGTGCTGCTGGATGGCCAGCCCCGGACCGTCACCGTGAAGATCAATGCGGGCGACTACCTCTGGTTCGCCGAGATGGAGGACAACTCCGGCGGCATCAGCGGCATGATCATCCGCTCGGTGATCGACCCGGCCGACTCGAAGGGGCTGTTCAAGATCGACTTCGGCGAACTGGAGAACGAGCGGATTCCGAAGATCACGACCGCCAACCAAGCGGAAGCCGGCCAGGACGCCTCGGCCCCGGCGCCGTTGGCCGACTGGAACGTGATCCCCACCTGGACCTTCGCCGAACCCAACGCCAACGTGACCGACGGGTCGGGCAGCATCAAGGGCACGGCCAACGCCGACGCCACGGAAGTCACCTGGAAGCTCACCGACTTCTCGAAGGACCAGAACAAGAACGTCACGGTGACGATGCTCAACAACGTCGCGCTCGACACGGAGAAGTCGTTCCCCCCGGCCCTCGGCCAGACCGCCAACAACCCCACCAAGGAAGGCATCGCGGTCATGTATGACGGCGTCCTGGTGCCCGCCGCGGTGAAGGACGACTACCTGTACCGCAACCCGGGCACCGACGGCAGCGAGATCCTCATGCGCTTCGCCGGCCTGAATCCCGGCAAGTACAACGTGACGGTCTTCGAGGGCCGCACCACCGACGCCAACCGGACCGGCAAGGTCTGGGTGGACGACATCAAGGGCTTGAAAGCCCCGGCCGCCCAGAACACGGAGAATTATTCCGGCAAGGCCGCCGACGGAACCGTCCTTCCGCTGGGTCAGCCGCGGACGGTGGTCGTGGACATCAAGGCGGGCCAGTACCTCTGGTTCGCCGAGATGGAGGACAACTCCGGCGGCATCAGCGGCATGATCATCCGAGGCATTCCGGAGGCGCCCTCGGCCGTCTCGCTGCTCAGCAGCGCCACCCTCGGCGGGGCCTACACCACCGTCGCCGGAGCAACGGTCGACGCCACGGCCAAGACCATCACGATCCCGGCCCCGACCAGCTCGGCCTTCTACCGCCTGAGCGGTGCCTCCCGGGTGAGCATCACGACCAGCGGCGGCAACCTGGTCTTCAAGTACAGCGACACGGCAGCCGGGGCGAACCCGCCTCTCCGGGTTTTCCGCTGAGCTCGTCAGGACTTCCAGGATCCTGACTCTCCAGACCAATCATCGGACTCGAAGGCCCCGGGGAAACCCGGGGCCTTTTTCGTGGACCGGCGATGCCAGCGTGGCCGCCGGCCGGGGTTCACTCGTCGCCGCCCGACCCGCCACCCCCACCGTTGCCACGCTTCTCCCAGCGGCGCTGGGCGCGCTCGGGCAGGGAGTTGTCCACCTTGGCCTGGTAGGCGTCCGGGCCGAAGAGCCCCTGGATCGCCGCCTCGAACTCCCGGGACGGCGTGATCTGGAACCGGTCGTCGGGCTCGATCCACACCACCTCGCCGCCGGGCATGCGGATGCCCAGGTAGAGGGGCACCGGTCCGGCGTTGGCCTCGACCAGCGCGCGCAGGTCCTCCAGCCGGGTGCCCCCGAGCTGGTCGGCGCGCAAGCGCAGCTGGACACGCTTGGTGAACTTCCGTGGCGCGGCATCCAGCGGCAGGATCTCCTGCGGGAAGAGCTTGGGCCGCTCCTCGCCGGTGCTGACCTCGGCCGTCACCAGCAGCGCCTGGTTCACCACGAAGAGGTCGGCATGACGGTCGTAGGACTCGTTCATCGCCAGGGCGGTGACGCTGCCGGTGATGTCCTCGAGGGTGACCATCGCGTAGGGCTTGCCCGTCTTCTTCGAGACCCCCTTCTGGACGGCCGAGACCAGCCCGCCGACCCGGGCCATGGACCGGTTCGCCAGACCGGCAAGGGCCTCGATGGTGTGGGTCGTGTGCCGGGCCAGGAGCTTCTCGTAGGGCCCCAGCGGATGCCCGCTCACGTAGAAGCCCACGAGTTCCTTCTCGTCGGCCAGCTTCTGGGCGATGGGCCAGTCCTCCTGCACCACGGCCTTGTCGGGACGCCGTCGATCCACCGGGGCGGCCTCGAAGGTGTCGAGGAAGGACACCTGCCCGCGGGACTTGTCGGCCGCGTTGGCGCTGGCCCGCATCATGGCGCGCTCGATCTGGTGGAAGACGGTGGCCCGGTTGGGCCCGATGGAGTCGCAGGCGCCGGCCTTGACCAGGGCCTCGAGCGCCTTGCGGTTGATGGCCTTGGTGTCCACCCGGCCGCAGAGATCCTCGAGGTCCTTGAAGGCTCCCCCCTGCGAACGCGCCACAAGCAGAGCCTCCACGGCCGCCTCACCCACGCCCTTGATGGCCGCCAACCCGAAGCGGATGACCCGACAATCCTTGGCCGCGGCCGCCGGGGCGAAGTGCAGGCCCGAGGCGTTGACATCCGGGCCCAGGGTCTCGATGCCGAGGGTCTTGGCCTCGGCGATGTACTGGCTGAGCTTGGCCGTGTCGCCCTGGTCATTGGTCATCATCGCGGCCAGGAACTCGACCGGATGGTTGGCCTTCAGCCACGCCGTCTGGTAGGCGACGATCGCGTAGGCCGCCGCGTGCGACTTGTTGAAGCCGTAGCCCGCGAACTTCTCCAGCAGGTCGAAGACCTCGTTGGCCTTGGGGGCCCCGATGCCATGGGTGGCGGCGCAGCCCTTCACGAAGTTCTCCCGCTGCTGGACCATCTCCTCGAGCTTCTTCTTGCCCATGGCGCGGCGCAGCAGGTCGGCGCCGCCGAGGGTGTAGCCGGCGAGGATCTGGGCGGCCTGCATGACCTGCTCCTGGTAGATCAGGATGCCGTAGGTCTCGCGCGCGATGGGCTCGAGCAGCGGGTGGGGGTAGAGGATCTCCTGCTCGCCGTGGCGTCGCTGGATGAAGTCCGGGATGAGGTCCATCGGACCCGGCCGGTACAGCGAGATGAGGGCCGTGATGTGCTCGACCGAGGCGATCTTGAACTTCTTGCAGAGGTCACGCATGCCGCCCGATTCCAGCTGGAACACGCCGAGGGTCTGGGCGTTGTTGAGCAGGTCGTAGGTCCGGGCGTCGTCGAGCGGCAGGTTGTCGAGATCGATCAGGCGGCCGGTGGACTGGCGGACCATCTCGGCGGTGTTGCGGATGACCGTGAGCGTCTTGAGGCCCAGAAAGTCCATCTTCAGCAGACCCAGGTCGCCGACCGGTCCCATGGCGTACTGGGTGACGATGCCTCCCTCGTCGTCCTGCTTGAGCGGCAGGAGGTTCACCAGCGGCTGGGCCCCGATGACCACGCCGGCCGCATGCACCCCCACGCTGCGGGTCTGGTCCTCGAGCAGCAGCGCCGTGTCGATCAGTTCGCGGGTGACCTCCTCGCCGTCGTAGGCCTGCTTGAACTCGGCGTTCTTCTGGAGCGCGTCCTTCAGGCCCCACTTCACGTCGGTGATCATCTTGGCCAGGCGGTCGGCCTCCGAGACGGCCAGGCCCATGACACGGCCCACGTCGCGGATCACCGACTTCGCGCCCATGGTGCCGAAGGTGATGATCTGGGCGACGGCGTCGCGGCCGTACTTCTCGCGCACGTAGCGGATGACCTCGGCCCGGCGGTCGTCGGCGAAGTCGATGTCGATGTCGGGCGGGCTGACGCGCTCGGGGTTGAGGAACCGCTCGAAGAGCAGCCCGTAGCGCAGGGGGTCGACGTTGGCGATCTCCAGCAGGTAGGTGACCATCGAGCCGGCGGCCGATCCGCGCGCCACGCAGGCGATGCCCCGGTCGCGGCCCCAGCGCACGAAGTCGCCGACGATGAGGAAGTACGAGACGTAGCCGGTCTTCTCAATGACCCCGAGTTCCAGGTCGATCCGGTCGAGGATCGTGCGGACCGCCGCGTCGACCTCGGCCGGGTCGATGGGGGGCGGTGTGCCCGGTGCCCCGGGGGTCGCGGTGGGCGGGGCGGCGGCCGTTCCTGTTCCCGACTCCGGTGCCGTCGGCGAGGCCGGGGTGGGCGGTTTCTCCTGGAAGAGGAACGCCAACCGCTCGGGCTGGGTCACGGTCTCGACGACGATGGCCGATCCCTCCACATGAGCCTGGATCGAGTAGCGGAGGCGCAGCCCGTCGCAGAGCAGCCTGCGCAGATAGCCCTCGCGGGTCCACGTCTCGGGAGGCTGGAAGACCGGGTAGTGCTCGGCGCCCTTGCCGTAGCGGATGTCCAGGTGGCATTTCTCGGCCACCTCCACGGTGTTGAGCACGGCCTCGGGCACCTCGGCGAAGAGGTGCTTCATCTCCTGAGGCGAGCGCAGGAAGAACTGCTCCTGCGTGTAGCGCATCCGCTTGGCATCACTCAGCAGCGACTGGGTGCCGATGCAGATGAGGCAGTCGTGGGCACGGGAGTGCTCCTTCTGGACGTAGTGGACGTCGTTGGTGGCCACGCACTTGAGGCCGAACTCCTTGGCCCACGGGAGGAGCTGGCGATTGACCTTGGCCTGCTCGGCGATGCCGTGGTTCTGCAGCTCGAGGTAGAAGTTCCCGGGCCCGAAGGTCTGCTTGAAGAAATCGATGGCGTTCCGGGCGCGCGGAAGGTCGTCCTTCAGGATGGCCTCGGGGATCTCGCTGGCCAGGCAGCCGCTCAGGCCGATGAGCCCCTGGCCATGGGCCGCCAGCAGCTCCTTGTCGATGCGCGGCTTGTAATAGTAGCCCTCGAGGTGGGCCGAGGTGACCAGTTTGACCAGGTTCTTGTAGCCGGTCTCATCCCGGGCCAGCAGCACCAGGTGGTGGTACACATCGCGCATGCCGCCCGAGCCCTGCTTCTTCTCGAGGCGCGACCCGGGGGCGACATACACCTCGCAGCCGAGGATGGGCTTGATGCCGGCCTTCTTGGCCGCCGCATGGAACTCGATCGCGCCGAACATGTTGCCATGGTCGGTCATGGCCAAGGCGGGAAAGTCCAGCTCCTTGGCGCGGGCCATCAGCCGGTCGAGACGGCAGGCGGCATCGAGCAGGGAGAACTCGGTGTGCAGGTGGAGATGGGCGAAGTCGGCGGGCATCGCTGGGTGCCACTATGCGAACCCCGCGCCCCGGCAACAAGCGCCCCGGGGGCGCGCCGGACCGATTCCCAAGGAGGGAACGCCACTGGACCGTCGCCCCGCAATGGCCGCCAAAGTCCTGACTCCGAACCTGTCCAAAAAACGCCATACCGCCAGTTTTTAGACAACGTCTGGACACGGGATGATCGCTCCCATCCTTCCAGACGGCTTGGCAAGGAATAAGCTTCTAATCAGATGTGGAAACGGTGATCCAAACTCCAGCGCAAGCCGGTCGAGGGTCACTCCCCGCCGCCGTCGCCATCATGGCGCCGGCAACCGTCCCACCCCCATCCCCGAACGGTTCCTGCGAACAGGCTTGAACCGGTGCTTCTGAACATCCCTGGCCCGGAGGACGTTCCACCGCCCTCCGGGTTTTCTTTTGGATGCGGGCCAGCCCCGGAATCAACGCGGGGGATTGCGGCGACCGGGCAGTCGCCCGAACTGGTGGATCCAGAATCCGTGCAGGAACCTTCGGAGATCGCGCACCGCCTCCGGTTGGGCCTCGAGCGCCGCCAGCACACTCCACTCGGCCGTCAGCAGCGAGTCCATCAGGTCGGCCACCCCCGGCTCGAGGGCTTCCGGGTCGGGCTGGAGTCCCTGCAAGGCCAGGAATCGCAAGTCCCAGGCGAACCGGGCCCGGGACATCGGACCCTGGATCTCGAGGAAGGCCAGGAACTCGAGGAAGAGCCGGTGCACCTCGGGCTGCGGCGTCTCGGTCTCGGTGACCTGCTCGAGGGTGGCCACCGCATGGGCGACCAGCTCGAGCGCGTCGATCCGGGAGCGCAACGCCGCGTGGGGATTGCGGACCACGACCTCGCCCAGGGTGTGCAGGTCGCCCCGGCGGCTGCGGCGAAAGGAGAACTCGGCCTCGAAGCACCAGTCCAGTCGACCGCGCAGGGCGGACTTCGGGCCCCGTGCCCCCTTGGCCACCGTGGCCAGGCGCCCCAGGTCCGGGGTCAGCCAGTGGACCACGAGGCTGGTGTCGCCCAGGGGCCGAAGCCTCAGGATGACGCCTTCGGAGCGCTCGGCGGTCATGGCACCCGGCCAGTCCGCCCGGCCCGATCCCCGGCAGCCGGCCGCGCGATGGACTCGCCCCGCGCGGCCGCCCAACGCACCCAGCGGTTCTCCTGGCGCTTCATCACCCGGCGGGCGGCCGGCTCGAGGTCGTCGAAGCCGCGCAGGTGCAGGATCGCATGGATGACATAGCGGACGACCTCGGCGTCCCAGCTCGTGCCGAAGTCGCGCGACTGCGCCACGGCGTCGGCCACCGAGATGAAGCAC
>JBIKMQ010000093.1:0-7083 GCA_044359215.1 Candidatus Chromulinivoraceae bacterium | reverse complement strand
TGAGCGTCTCCGAGGAGATCCTCGCCATGGCGCGGCACCACTCGGTGAGCCTGATCGTCTCGCCGCACGATTCTGCCACGAGTGCCATGCTGTGCCGCGCCGCCATCCCGGTGGAACGCCTCCTGCGGGACGACTTCCTCAGCTTCCGCGCCGACGAGAAGCTCGAGGACATCCAGTCCATCGCGGCGGCCTCGGCCTTCCAGGCCTTCCCGGTGGTGGACGCCGACGACCGCGTGGTGGGCATGCTCTCCAAGTCGGACTTCCTCAAGCAGGTGCGCCGGCGGCTCATCCTCGTCGACCACAACGAGATCGGCCAGGCCGTGCAGGGGGCCGACAAGGTCGAGATCCTGGAGGTCATCGACCACCACCGGATCGGCTCGTTCACCACCCACCAGCCGATCCTCTTCCGCAACGAACCGGTCGGGTCCACCAGCACCATCGTCGCCGACTGCTTCTTCCAGAACGGCGTCGAGCTGCCCGAGTCGATCGCAGGCCTGCTGCTGGCCGGCCTGGTGTCGGACACGCTGAACCTGACGTCGCCGACGACGACGCCGCGCGACGCCGCCGTGCTGGCGAGGCTCGAGAAGATCGCCAAGGTGGATGCCACCCGGTTCACCGAGCAGCTCTTCAGCTCGGGCTCGGTGCTTACGGCCAAACCGGCCGAGCAGGCCATCACCACCGACTGCAAGGAGTACTCGGAGCGAGGGCACCGCTTCAGCGTGGCGCAGATCGAGGAGGTGGGCTTCGAGCAGTTCAACCGCCGCAAGACCGAGGTGGCGGCGGCCCTCGAGGCCTACCGCGCCGGGCACGAATACCTGTTCTCGGCGCTGCTGGTGACCGATGTGGTGGTCCAGAATTCCCTGCTGCTGATCGCCGGGACCGAGGCGTTCCGCAAGACCATCGGATATCCGGAGCGGGAACCCGGAGTCTTTGAGTTGAACGGGGTCGTCTCGCGCAAGAAGCAGCTCCTACCGTTCCTCACCGACTGCCTGGCCCAGTTGGCCTGAGGGTCGGGAACGGCGTCCACCGTGGAAATCCATGGGTCCGGCCTGCCCCGGGATCCAGGGAATCGCCCGGGGAGGCTCAGGTCCCCGGATCGACCCAGGGCCCGAGGGCCTGCAGTGCCCGGGCCAGGGACCATCCCTGCACCAGCACCTGCTTCTGGCGGCCACCCGCCCCCCGGACCAGCCGGATGGCCCCGCGGGGGATCCCGAGGCTTGCGGCCAGGAAGCGGACCACCTCCTCATTGGCCGCCGAATCGACCGGGGGTGCCGTGACACGGACCTTCAGGGCGTCGCCCTGAAGACCGGCGATGGCATTGGCCGACGCCCTTGGCACGACCCGGAGGTTCAACACGACGCCCCCTGGGACCTCGCGGAGAAACGGAGGGGCCGTCACAGCGGCAACCTCTGGAACAGGCGCGGCGCGGCTCCCTGGAGGAGATGCCCAAGGCCCCAGAAGAGCCCCGCGGCCACCAGCGGAGCCAGGTCGATCCGCCCCCACTTGAGCGGCACAGGCGCCAGCCAACCCGACAGACGCCCCCCGGTCCCGTGCAGGTGGTCCCAGAGGGGCATCGTGCCCAGGTAGACGTGGTCGAGCACGAACCTCATCAGGCACAGCAGGGTCAGCGGCCATTTGAGGAACGCCAGGCCCGCGACGGAAACCACGGCCGCCTGCTGGAGGACATGCACGGTCGACACCCGCGCAGGCGCGAGCCCGGCCGAGACCAGCGCCGGCGACACCAGCAGCCAGAGCGCGCCGAAGGCGACAAGGACCACGAGGATTGGCAGTCCCCAGGGCCATCGGGCCATGCGCCCCAGCTCCCCGCGGATGGACTGGGTGATGGGGTCGGTGTCGGCGTCCCGACGGCAGAGGGTCGCCAGGAAGGCGAAACAGAGGTAGGCCTTGAGGAGCAACCCGACCCAGCTGAGCACGGAATGTGCGAGGATCCGCAGCCACAGGTCGCTGCGGAACACCACGGTCACCGCCCCCAGCGACCAGGGGATCGCCTCCGCGAAGTGAGGCGAGAACCCATGATGCAGGGAGGCCCGGGCCAGCAGCAGGATCGCCAGGACGGGGAGGGCCAGCGGGCTGCGCCGACCGGCCCCACCGCCGGCCGGCCGGAGGTTGGAGGCCAGCGTCAACGCCGGCCGGGAGGACACCGGCTGGGAACCGAACCCGCGCCACGAGAGCCACAACAGCAGCCCGGCGAGGTCCGTCATCCAGTCAAGCCAGTGCATCCGGGCGGGAGGACGGCCGTCTCCCGCAGGGCGCGGGAGACGGCCGGCACGGCTCACATCATCTTGAGCAGGGTGTCGGCCATCTCGCTGGGAGTGGCCGCGACCCCGATCCCTGCGGCGCGGAAGGCGTCGAACTTCGCCTGGGCCGTGCCCTTGCCACCGCTGACGATGGCGCCGGCGTGACCCATGCGGCGTCCCGGCGGCGCGGTCGCGCCCGCGATGAAGCCGGCGACAGGCTTGGTGCCGTGGGCCTTGATCCACTCGGCCGCCTCCTCCTCGGCGGAACCGCCGATCTCACCGATCATGATGATGCCGTGGGTGTCCGGATCGGCCATGAACAGCTGGATGACATCGAGGTGGGAAGTGCCGTTGACCGGGTCGCCGCCGATGCCCACGCAGGTGGACTGGCCGACGCCACGGCTGGTGAGCTGGAACACCGCCTCGTAGGTGAGCGTGCCCGAGCGGCTGACCACGCCGATGTGCCCGCGCTTGTGGATGTAGCCCGGGGCGATGCCGATGCGGCAGCCGCCGTGGGAGTCCTTGCCCTCGCCCGGGGTGACGATGCCGGGACAGTTGGGGCCGATGAGCCGCGTGGTGCTGCCCTGCATGGCGCGCTTGACCTTGATCATGTCGTTCACCGGGATGCCCTCGGTGATCGCGACGACGAGGTCGAGGCGGGCGTCGACACCTTCGAGGATGGCGTCGGCCGCGAAGGGAGGCGGGACGAACACGGCGCTGGCCGTGGCATTGGTCTCGCGGACGGCCTCGGCGACGGTGTCGAAGATCGGCACCTTGACGCCTCCGTGCTCGAAGACCTGGCCGCCCTTGCCGGGGGTGACGCCGGCGACAACCTGTGTGCCGTAGTCGATGGACAACTGCGCGTGGCGGGCACCGAAGGCGCCCGTGATGCCCTGGACCAGAAGGCGGGTCTGCGGGGTGACGAGGATGGACATGCGATTGGGAAGTGGGGGGTTCGTGTCGTTGCGGGGGAGGTCCGGGACTAGGCGGCGACGGCGGCCACGACCTTCCGGGCGGCGTCGGCCATGGTGTCCCCGCTGATGATGGTCAGGCCGGAGGAGGCCAGCGTGGCCTTGCCCGCGGCGACGTTGTTGCCCTCGAGCCTCACGACCAGGGGCAGCTTGAGGCCCGTCTCACGGACAGCCTCGACGATGCCGGTGGCGATCACGTTGCAGTCCATGATGCCGCCGAAGATGTTCACGAAGATGGCCTTCACGTTGGGGTCGCTCAGGATGATCTTGAAGGCAGCCGAGACCTGGTCCTTCGAGGCGCCACCGCCGACGTCCAGGAAGTTGGCCGGCATCCCGCCGAAGTGCTGGATGATGTCCATGGTGGACATCGCCAGGCCGGCGCCGTTGACCAGGCAGGCGATGCTGCCGTCGAGCTTGATGTAGTTGAGGGAGAACTTGCTGGCCTCGATCTCCAGGGGCGACTCCTCGGCCAGATCGCGCATGGCCTGGATGTCGGGGTGGCGGAACAGGGCGTTGTCGTCGAGCCCGATCTTGGCGTCGACACACAGGACGGCCTGCTTTCCGGCAGGGGTCTCCACGACGGCCAGCGGGTTGATCTCGACCATCGAGGCATCGCACTCCCACCAGGTCTTGTAGACGCCGAGGATGACCTTGACGGCGCTGTTGAACGCATCGCCCTTGAGGCCCAGGGCGCTGGCCACCTTGCGGGCCTGGTAGGGCTGGATGCCCACGGCGGGATCGACCCACTCCTTGATGATCTTCTCCGGGGTCTTGTGGGCCACCTCCTCGATGTCCACGCCACCCTCGGTGCTGGCCATGATGAGCGGCCGGCTGTTGGCCCGGTCCAGCAGCACGGCCAGGTAGAACTCCTTGAGGATCTTCTCGGCGGCGGCGACCAGCAGCGTCTGGACCAAACGACCGTCGGGCCCGGTCTGCACCGTGACCAGAGTCTTGCCGAGCATGTTCTCGGCGAACTCCACCACTTCGTCGACCGACTTGGCCAGCTTCACCCCGCCCTTGAAGCCATGCTTGAAGGTGCCCTTGCCGCGCCCGCCGGCGTGGATCTGGGACTTCACGACCGCAAGGGTGTGACCCGTGGCGAAGAGCTTCTCGGCCGCGGCACGGGCCTCGGCGACGGTCTTGCACGGTTCGCCCGAGGGCACGGCGACGCCATGCTGCTTGAGCAACTGCTTGGCTTGGTACTCGTGGATGTTCATTCGGTTCTGGCTGGGTCTTCCGGTGGATTGGCTGCGGGGACTTGGGTGATTCTTGAAATTCGGGAGATTCGGGAACCTCTGGGGGGTTCTGGGACGGCCGGCGGATCGCCAGACCCGACCGACGGGACGGGCCCCGGGGGTCTCCGGCGGCCGGGCAAAACCGGACGCCGGGATCCCACGGCCCGGCCTGTTCAGGCGCGCTCTGCGATCGGGCTCACCGTCAGGCCGACCGGGCCGGTGTACACCGACTGCGGCCGGATGAGCCGGTTGTCGGCCAACTGCTCGAGCACGTGGGCCGTCCAGCCGCTGGTCCGGGCGATGGCGAAGATCGGGGTGAACAGGTCGGTGGGAATCCCGAGGCTGTAGTAGACGGTCGCACTGTAGAAATCGACGTTCGCGTGGAGGTTCTTCTCCTTGAGCATGATCTCGGCGATGCGCTCGGACATCTGGATCCACTTCGGCTCGCCCAGCTTGGAGGACAGGATCTGGGCCATGCGCTTGAGGTGAGGGGCACGCGGGTCGAGGACCTTGTACACCCGATGTCCGATGCCCATGATCTTGCGCTTCTGGGCGAGGCAGTCGGCCACGTAGGCGTCGACCTGGTCGAGGGAGCCGATCTCCTTGAGCATCTTGATGACGCCCTCGTTGGCGCCGCCGTGCAGCGGTCCCTTGAGCGTGCCGATGGCCGTGGTCACCGCCGAGTACATGTCGCTGAGGGTCGCGATGGTCACCCGGGCGCTGAAGGTCGAGGCGTTCATGCCGTGGTCGGCATGCAGCACGTAGCACATGTCCATGGTGCTCTCCTTCTCGACCGAGGGCTTCTCGCCGTCGATCATCCACAGGAAGTTGGCGGCCTCGCCGAGCTTCGGGTCGGGGGCGACCAGTGACAGCCCCTGCCGGGCGCGGTGGAAGTAGGCCGTGATGACCGGGATCTGGGCGATCAGGCGCAGTGCCTTGCGGCGCTGCGCGTCCATGTTGTCGTCGTCGGCCGTCGTGTCGTAGCAACCCAGGGCGCTCACGCCGGTGCGGATGGCGTGCATCGGGGGGCAGTCCTTCGGGAGGCTGGTGAGCAGGTCGATCACCCCCTGCGGCAAGTCGCGATAGCCCGCGAGCACGACCTTGAGGTCGGCCAGTTCCTTGGCGTTCGGAAGATGGTTGTGGTAGAGGAGATGCACCACCTCCTCGTAGCTCACCTTGCCCGCCAGCTCGTTGATGTCGTAGCCGCAGTAGATGAGCTGGCCGATGTCGCCGCGGACGTCGCTGAGCCGGGTGTGGGCGGCGATGATGCCTTCAAGGCCCTTGGAGACGGACGGGGAGGCGGAGGGGGTGCTCATGTCAGTGCGTGGGAAAAGGAGCGCGGTTCGTTCGTTTGGCAAGTCTGTTGGGCCGGGGAAACGGGCGTCAACGAATTACCCGACCGGATTCGCTGAAGCTCGCCACGGCGGCCCGGCGGCCGCGGATCACCCAACCGGTCGGCCAGGAGGGCGCTCCGCCGCCTCGGTCTCTAGCCGCAGGATCTCGGTCATCGCAGCCACATCAAGTCGGTCCTTGTCCCGCCAAGAGCCCGACTTCAGCTCGATGAGCTGGGCCGGGCCGATCCACCAGGAGGTCGGTGTCGTTGGTCTGACGATGATATCCATTGAGGATCACCGCCAAGCCCCCGACCACCGCGTACTCAACCCCGGCCCGGGCGAGGCCGGCCAACAACTCTTCGAACCGGGAAAGCGTCTCCCTCGGCGATGGCTGGCCTTCCATGGGTGTGGTGCTGGACAAACCGGCGTTGTTCCTCGAGCTGCCAGAGGACCTGTCGGGGGGTCGACGCCCGCCCGACCTGACGCCTCACGGGAAAGTCTGCCGATCCGTGGGCATTCTCCATGGGTGGACCCTACCGGAGGGGGCCCATCGGTTCAAACCGACCCCGGGCCTTCAGGTCGGCGCTTCGGGCCGCCGGCGGCCGGGACGGAGCGGTCACACCCTGCCGCGCGTTTTTCGGGCCGGGCGGGCTTGCCTCGCGGCGGGAGGGGCCGACAATCCCGCTTCCATGCCGTCCACGCCGCACGACACCGAGATCGCCTGCCTGCCCCAGATCCCCCAGGGGGTGAGGGTCCACCGCCTCGACAACGGCTTCGAGATCCTCCTCCGGGAAGACGCCTCGGCGCCCGTGGTGAGCGTGCAGGCCTGGGCGCGGGCCGGGAGCATCCATGAGGGGCAGTGGCTCGGGGCGGGCCTCTCGCACGTGCTCGAGCACATGCTCTTCAAGGGCACCACCACGCGGGGCGCGGGCCGCATCGACCAGGAGGTCCAGGCCGCCGGCGGCTACATGAACGCCTACACGAGCTTCGACCGCACCGTGTACTGGATCAATGCGCCGGACACGGGAGCGACGACGGCCATCGACATCCTCTGCGACATCCTCCAGCACGCCACCCTCCCCGCCGACGAGCTGGAGAAGGAACTCGAGGTGATCCGGCGCGAGATGGCCATGGGCGAGGACGATCCCGGCCGGCGCTCCAGCAAGGGGCTGTTCTCGGCCGCCTACACCCGCAGTCCGTACCGGTACCCGGTGATCGGCCTGCCGGACCTCTTCAACCGCATCACCCGCGACGACCTGCTGGCCTACTACGCGCCGAACAACTG
>JBIKMQ010000092.1:0-7128 GCA_044359215.1 Candidatus Chromulinivoraceae bacterium | reverse complement strand
CGCCCGCCGTCGATCTCCAGGTCGATGGCGTCATCCTCCTCGGCCATCTCGTCGAGGGTCTCAGCACCGACGCCATAGTACTTCTTGAGCGCCTTCTCGATCTCGGCGCGCGTGGCCAGAGCATACCGGACGGGACCACCCACGTCGAACTGGACGCTGGCCAGCATGGCCGCCTCGAACGGGTCGGCCACGGCGACCGCCAGCACCCCGCCCTCGTCGGAAAACGGGATGATCGAGAACTGGAAGGCCACCTTGGTGCTGATGCGCTTGCGCACCTCGCCGGCGATGGTGAGCTTGGCGAGGTCGACGTACTCGAGGGAAAGGGCGGCGGCCAGTTTCTGGAGGAACGCCTCCTCGGTGAGACCGGATTCCCGGGCGAAGAAGGCTAGGCGCGGCTCGGTGCCGCCGCCGTCGACCGAGCGCCGCCAGGCCTCCGACCACTGATCGAACTGCGCGGGGGTGAGGAGCCCGGCCTGGTTCAGGATGGATTTGAGCGGCGTGTACGACATGCGAATCGACCCTCCTGCAACAGCGACCGGCAGGAAAAGTTGCGGGCGAAGTTCCGCCTGCCTCCGGTCAGGAAACGCTTCCCGCGCGGGCGCCCAGGAGGCTTTGATGGCCCGGACTTGAACCCGGAAGGCTCCCCAACCGAGACCCCCCCCTACCCCGACTCCGGAACCCGGGCCGGACGCGATGCCTGGATCCTCGCCCGGCGCGAGGGCATCGCGCGGAATGCCGTCCTGGATCCAAGGCGGCCGTCGCACTGGCTGCGGGAATCGGAACCCGACCCGGACGGAGGCCAGGCCACGATCCTGACGGTGTTCCTCACCAACCGGGAATGCCCGTGGCGCTGCCTGATGTGCGACCTGTGGCGCCACACGCTGGAGGAACCCGTGCCGGAGGGCGCGATCCCGGAACAAGTCCGGATCGCCCTCGACGAGGACCGGCGACGCCCCACGGAACCGCCGCGGTGGCTCAAGCTCTACAATGCCGGTTCGTTCTTCGACGCCGGTGCCATCCCCCGGCAGGACCTGCCGGCCATCGCCCAACACGCCCGGGCCTTCAAGCGGCTCGTCGTCGAATGCCACCCCGGGCTCGTCCGTGACGCCACCGTGCTGCCATTCCGGGAGGCTTTGGGAGCGGACACCACCCTCGAACTGGCCCTTGGCCTCGAGACGGCACATCCCGGGGTGCTGGAGCGACTGAACAAAGGCGTCGATCTCGAGGGGTTTCGGCGCGCGGCCGAGTGGACCCGGCGGCACGGGCTTGGACTGCGGGTCTTCGTGCTGGTGCGTCCCCCGTTCCTCGACGAGTCGGAGGCGCTGGACTGGGCCTGCCGGTCCATCGGCTTCGCCTTCGACTGCGGGGCGCAGACCGTGTCGCTGATCCCAACCCGTGCGGGCAATGGCGCGCTGGAGTGGCTGGCGGCGCGCGGCCAGTTCGCACCGCCGCGGCCCGAAACGCTGGAGGCGGCACTCGCACACGGCCTGTCCCTGGGGCGGGGCCGGGTCTTCGCGGACACCTGGGACCTGGATCGGCTGGAACCCGACCCGGTGCGTCGCCTATCGCTCCGACAACGCCTGGAACAAGCCAACCGCACCCAGCAGGTGGACAAGGGGTGACGGGTGGCCGGGATTTCGCCCGGGAAACCCATCGACAGCCCGCGTTGACAGCCCGTCGATCCGCGCCTGGTCACCACTCGAGCAGGGCTGCACCCCAGGTGAGCCCAGCCCCGAAGACGACCAGCAGCACCAGATCTCCCCGGCGGATGCGCCCGCCACGGACCGCCTCGTCGAGGGCGATGCCCACGCTGGCCGCACTGGTGTTGCCGTAGCGGTCGACGTTGACGAAGACCTGCTCGTCGGTGGCCCCGAGGCGCTCGCCCACCGCGTTGAGGATCCGCAGGTTGGCCTGATGCGGGATCACGCAGCGGACTTCCCCGATGGAGACCCCGCAGCGCTGCAGCACCTCGTTCGATGCGGACACCATCGCCTGGACCGCGTTCTTGAAGGTTTCCTTGCCGTCCATCCGGAGGAAATGCCGGCGACCGGCGACCGACTCGGCCGTGGCCGGACAGGCGCTGCCCCCGCCGGGCAGCTCCAGCAGGCCGGCCTTCGACCCATCGGATCCCAGCGTGGCCGTGAGCAGGCCCCTCGCGCCGGGCCGATGCCGCAGCACGGCCGCCCCGGCACCGTCGCCGAAGAGCACGCAGGTGTTGCGGTCGGTCCAGTCGACCACCGAGCTCATCTTCTCGGCGCCGATGATCAGCACCGTGTCATGGGCCCCGGACTCGACGAACCTCGCACCGATGTCCAGGGCGTAGACGAACCCGCTGCAGGCGGCCTCGAGGTCGAAGGCGGCCGCCCGGTGCGCGCCCAGCTTCTGCTGCACGAGGCAGGCGGTGCTCGGGAACGGCATGTCCGGCGTGATGGTGGCGACGATGATGAGGTCGATGTCCTCCGGAGCGACCCCGGCATCGGCCATCGCCCGGCGGGCCGCCTCGAGGGCGAGGTCGGAGGTCGCCTCGGCCGGCCCGGCGATGCGCCGTTCCCGGATGCCCGTGCGGGTGGTGATCCACTCGTCGGAGGTCTCCACCATGCGCTCCAGGTCGGCGTTGGTCATCACCCGCGCTGGCACGTAGGACCCGAGGCCCGCGATGGAGGCGGAGCGGAGCGGAGCGTGTTGGGTTCGTGGGTGGTTCAAGGGAATCCTTGGAGACGTCGGCGGGGCCGTCGGGATGGACCTCAGGACGCGGGGAGCGGGTTGGCGGATGGCGGGGCGGCGGAGGGGGCGGTCGCCAAGGGACCGGACGCCGCCACGGCGGAGGCTGCCCCGGCGATCGACTCGACCATGGTCCGGTTGAGATCGGACGCCACGTACCGGACGGCCTGGCCCATGGCGTGCCGGACATTCGAGCGCTTGGCGCCGCCGTGGATCTTGATGACGCAGCCGTGGACGCCCAGCAGCGGGGCTCCACCGTAGTCCTCGGGATTCATCCGGCTGCGGATCCGCTGGAGGCCGCCCCGCGCGATGAGCGCGCCGAGTTGGCGCCACGGATTGGCCGTCAATTCCTCCCGCAACATGGCTCCGACCGCCTTGCCCAGGCTCTCGGCCGACTTCAGCACGATGTTGCCGACGAACCCGTCGCAGACGCACACGTCCACGCCGTCCATGAAGAGGTCGTAGCCCTCGCAATAGCCGACCGCATGGAGACCCGAGGCCCGGATGAGGGCCAGCGCCGCCCGGGTGAGGTCGGTGCCCTTGGATTCCTCGCTGCCGTTGCTGAGGACGCCCACCCGGGGATTCCGGCAACCCAGCATGGCCTTGGAGTACGCCGAGCCCATCACCGCGAACTGGAGGAGGTTCTCCGGGGTGCATTCCGGGTTGGCCCCGCCATCGACCAGCACCCAGGCTCCCGACTTGGAGGGCATGATGCAGGCGATGGTGGGACGCTCGATCCCCTCGAGGGTGCGCAGACGGATGGTGGCCGCCGCGACGATGCCGCCGGTGTTGCCCGAGGAGATGACCGCGTCCGCCTGGCCGTCGCGCACCAGTTCCACGGCCCGGAGGATCGAGCAGTCCTTCTTGCGCCGGAGCCCATGGACCGGTTTGTCCTCCATGGTGAGCACCTCCGATGCGGGATGCACCTCCAGGCGGGGATCGGAACAACCGATCCGGTCCAGAATGGCGCGAAGGTCGGCCGGGGGGCCGACCACCTGCAGGCGGGAGATCGACGGCTCGGACGCCAACCCGAGCTTCACGCCCTGGAGGAGTTCCTCCGGACCGTGGTCGCCGCCCATGACGTCCACTGCCAGGCGCATAAACAAAAACGCGCCGGTCCGTCGGGGAACGGACACGGCGCGTCTGGGGCGACTCAGGCGGCGACGCCGACGTTGATCACCTGGCGACCGTTGTAGAAACCGCACTCGGGGCAGACCCGGTGGGGAAGCGACGGCGCCGCGCACTGGGTGCAGGTGGCCAGCTTCGGCAGGGTGAGGACACTGTTGTAGGCTCGGCGCATGCGTTGACGGCTGCGCGACGGTTTGCGTTTGGGGACGCCCATGTTCGGTTCGTTTACAGTTTCAGCTTGTCGAGGGCACTCCACGCCGTGTTCGGCCCAGCCTGCTCCCTCACGTGCGGTTCGCGGGCCTCGCCCTTCGGCGGGAGCCCACGACAGTCAGGACTGCACAACGGGTTCGTTGGCAGAGCGAGCAAAATGTCCTCCCGGACCACGGGGGTCAAGTCTGCAAAATCCCCATCGACAGGCAGGAGCTCGTCGGCCTCCTCGCCTTCGGCCACTTCCAGCAGGGCCAGGCGGGACAAGTCGCCCACCTGCACCGGAAGGACGAAGGGCTTCAGACACCGGGCGCACTCGCAATCCACATGCGTCCGGAGGGTGCCGGTCACCAGCAGGCCATCGGGCTGCCGCTCGACCTCCAGGTCGTACTCCACCGGGTGGACCAACCGCATGAGCTCATCATGGAACTCGGGGGCCAATTCTGAGGCGGGGATGTCCCCGTCGAGGTGGAGGGTCCCCTTCTCGAGGAGGCGCAAGTTCACCTGGAGCGACATGCCTGGATGATCGGGGCGGCGACGTCGGGATGCAACCCGTGGATTGGAAGGACGACGGGAGGGTTCGCCGGGAGCGGGGAGCCAACGCCGTCGGAAGTCGCTCCGCCTGCACGGCGGCACACGGGCCTCCAACGAAATGCGGGCGGTCCCGTCTCCGGGAACCGCCCGCGTCGCATGTCGATGTCAGGACCTCAGGCCTTGGCGGATCCGCTGTCGGAGATGGTCACCGGGCGGTAGCCGCCGATGGCCTTGAAGTAGAAAATCAACAGCAGATAGATGGCAGCCATTCCAACCGGGAGGGCAGCGTCCGCTTTCAGCGTCTTACGAGCACCGGCGATGTTGGCTTCAACCATGGCCTTTTGGTCCGCAGTCAGCTGTGACTTTTCGGGAGCGACATTCTCGTGCTTCTCCTTCTCAGCCAACTTTTTCGCGGCTTCCATCTTCGCCCCATCCAGCGCTGAAACCTCCTTGAAGATCCCAAGCAAACCGGACGGTTTTTCAGCCTTGTTCGCAACGAGAATGGCCTGCTGCCCATTCGTTTCCAAATGTTCGGCGGTGAAACGATCCTTGGCGTAGCCAAGACCGGGGCCACCAATCTGGCCCACGGAGAGCATGCCGATCCCGCCCATGATGGACATCGCCACCGCACCCGATCGCGGGAAACGGTCGCCCACGACCGCAAGCATGGTCGGCCAGAAGAACGTTTTGCCGATGCTGTAGAGCAGCACGGCACCGAAGGCCACCGTGAGGGTGGTCACGGACGAGCAGGCCAGCAATCCGACGATGGCAAAGATCGAGCAGGTGAACAGGATTGCGATCGGGGAAAGCTTGAGGCGTGACTCGATCCAGTGGCTGGAGAAACGCAGGGCGAACATCATCGCCGACGCAAAGATGAAGAGGATCGTGCCCTGCTTCGCGGTCAGGATGCTGCCGTTGATGTTTTCAATCCATGAGTCGGTGCCCAACTCAAGCGATCCCAGGATCGCATGGGCAATGAACAGGGTGAAAATCATCCAGTGCCCAACCGCGAACTTGGTGATGACAGCGACCCAGGCGACAAAACCAACCGCGACGAGGGCTGAAACAGTGACCCAGGATTGAGAGGTGAAGAATCCGATTCCCGTGATGGCTCCGATGATGCCTCCCAGCGAGTCGCGGAAAAACAGGAAGAGCAGCACACCCACGATGCTCGCGCCAAGGATTCCGACATCCTTCATCATCTCTCCAAGAGAAAGGCCCTTGGAGGACGCTTCCGATTTGGGGAATTTTTGGCCCAGGAACATCAGGCCGTAAATCGCGGTGGGAATGAGGTACAGCCCCAGTTTCGCCTTCCAAGGAAGGGATTCACCCAGGAAAAGAGTGACGAACGCTCCTAAAATCATGCCCGCGGGCCAGCTCGCGTGCAGGATGTTGAGGTAATGGGTGCGATTCTTGGGGTAGATGGTCGCGATCAGGGGATTGGCGACGGCCTCCAAAGTGCCGTTGGCAAGCGAGAAGATGAAGGAGCCGCAGAACAGCAGATTGAAGGCGGTTGCCTGACTCACGTCCGGCGCAGGTGAGAGCGTGACGACTGCGGACAGCACATGGAGCAGGAAGGCTGCGCCCACCAGTTTTCCATAGCCGATCTTGTCGACCACAATGCCGCCGAAAATGATGCCGAAACAAAAACCCGAAAACCCAGCACCGCCGATGAGACCAACCTGACCGTCTGTGAAGCGGAAGAGCGTTTTCCACTCTCCAGTGAGGCCGTTTCGCAAGGCGAATCCGATGCCTGCGGCGAGGATGGCCATGAAGCCGGCCATTAGCAGCCGTTTTGCATTGGGGGCGATGCCCTCGTTACTTCCGTTGCTCATAGGGGGGTGCGTGTGTTCGTTCTGTGGAGTGACTATTCGGACGTGGAACGGCTGGATTTACCGACACCCCGGGTCCCCTGTCCATTCCTTGCTTGGGGTTTCTGCGATTTTGACCCGGCACGACCGCACCGAATCCGGCGCCACAGGAGCCTTCAGGATTGGGGAGCCAGGTTCTCCGCCACCGGGGTCGCGTAGGCCTTGAAGGCCGGCAGGACCCCGGCCACGGCGCCCAGGCCCACCAGCGCCAGCGGCGCGACGACCAGGACCGGATCCCAGGCCCAGGGATCGAGCACCACGCCCGTCTGCGCCCGGATGACCGCCGACACCGCGGTCAGGATCCCGGCATAGAAGCCCCAGGCCATCACCATGCCGAGGGCCGCCACCGAGGCGGCCTCGAGGATGATCGAGGCGAACACCGTCGTGCGCCGGGCCCCGAGGGCCCGCAGGATGGCGAGGTCACGCCGGCGGGCGCTCAGCGAGTTGTAGATGCTGGCCAACACGGACCCGGCGGCCACCAGCGCGACCAGGTAGGCCACCAGTTCCAGCACCTGGTCGAACCAGCCCATCTTGTCGAAGAGCTGCGCCAGCACGGCCCCGAGGGGCCAGGCCAGGGTCAAGCGGTCACCCTGCTTGTTGTAGAGCAGATCCAGTTGCTGGCCGGCCAGCGGGCTCCGGAGCTTCACCAGCACCGCGCTCACGTCGG
>JBIKMQ010000091.1:0-7135 GCA_044359215.1 Candidatus Chromulinivoraceae bacterium | reverse complement strand
GTGGGCCAGCGTGGCCATCAGCCCGATGGTGCCGTGCCCACACATGCCCAAGGCGCCCACGTTGTTGAAGAAGATCACCCCGAGGTCGCACCCCGGCGCGTGCGGCGGAACCAGCACGGCGCCGACGAGCACGTCGGAGCCTCGCGGTTCGTTCACCACCGCCGAGCGGAAGGAATCCCAATGGTCCCGCAGGCGGCGTGCCCGGTCGGCCAGCGGGCCCCCGCCGAGATCAGGGCCTCCGGAGATCACGACCCGGGTCGGTTCGCCGCCGGTGTGGGAATCGACCACCTGGATGCGCTGGAAATCGGACATGCCGTTTCAAATGCAAGCAGCCGCCGGCCGGGCTCGTCTTGGACGCTCCCACGGGCCTCGATGGGAAGTTGGGCACAGTCGGCCCGCCGGGGGCACCGTTGCCGGATGCGGCAGGACCCGGGACCCGTCGAGACCCCTGTTTCAGGATTCGGCGCGGTTCAGGTGCCGGAAGAGCAGGTGCATGGCCTGCTGGCCGGTGGTGAACTTGAAGGTCTCGCGGTCGAAGCGGTTCAGCCGTTGGACGGCCTCGGTGCCCCGGGGCCCGGCCAGGGCCATCCAGACCGTGCCGACGGGCTTGTCCGGGGTGCCGCCCGAGGGGCCGGCGATGCCCGTCACCGACAGCGCCCAGTCGGCCCCGGACACCGACCGGGCCCCCTCGGCCATCTGACGCGCCACGGCCTCGCTGACCGCCCCGGACTCCCGAAGGGTTTCCTCCCGCACCCCCAACGTGCGCACCTTGGCGGTGTTGGCATAGGTCACGTAGCCGGCCAGGAAGACCGCCGAGGCCCCGGGCACGTTGGTGAGGCGGTGGGCGATGTGGCCACCCGTGCAGCTCTCCGCCAGCGCGAGGGTCTGCCGCCGGCGGGTCAGCTCGCGCACCAGCACCCCCTCGAGCACGTCGTCCTGCTCGCCGAAGACGGCGTCCCCGGCCAGTCGGCGCGTGATGGCCTCGGCCTCGGCGACCACCGACGACGCGTCGGCACCCCGGGCGACGAACCGCACATCGACCTCGCCCACCCGGGCACAGAACCCCAGGTCCATCCCCCGATCGGTGAGGTGGCGCAGCGGGCCGGAGATCAGTTCCTCCATGTTGGATTCGCCGATCCCGGCCGTCTTGAGGGTGCGGCAGGCGAAGCCGCCCTCCAGCGGGAACTCGGTGGCGATCCAGGGCAGCACCTGCTCGTCGAACATGGGCCGCAGTTCGCGCGGAGGACCGGGCAGCATCACCAGCCACGACGGACCGCCCCCGGGGCGGAATGGATTCGGGGCGACCCCCAGACGCAGGCCGGGCGCGGTGCCGTGACCATTGGGCAGCACCACCGCCCCCTTCGGCACCATCGCCTCCACCCGGGTGCGCGGCGGCACCGGTCGGCCGCGCGAGCGGAAGAAGGCCTGGACGGACTCGCTCACCGACGCGTCGAACTCCAGCGGGCGGTCCAGCAGCTCGGCGATGCGCTCCCGGGTGATGTCGTCGCAGGTGGGCCCGAGGCCGCCGGTGGTGATCACCAGGTCGGCGCGGCCCAGCGCCTCGCGCACCGCCTGCTGGATGTCGTCGCCCCGGTCCGACACCAGCACCTGGCGGGTCACCGGGTAACCCGCCTGCATCAGGCGCGCACACAGCCATTGCTGGTGGGTGTTGAGGATGCGACCCAGCAGGAGCTCCGAGCCGGTGTTGAGGATCTCGATCGTCACGCGCCCGAGGGTGCCCCGAAATCCCTCCGGGTCCAACCGGCCCGTGGACGGGCTGGCGACGGAGCCCATGGCGGGAAGAACGCTGGGCTCAGCTCATCGTCGCGATGCGCGGCCAGATGGGCCGAAGATCCTCGTCGGCCAGGCCCATGGTGCGGAACTCGATGGCGTCGCCCACCTCGAGGGCGCCCCGGAACCTCAGCCAGGCCTCCTCGAGGCGCCCCATCTGGGCGAGGTAGCAGGCGAGGTTGTAGTGCAGGATCGGCTCGCCCGGGAACCACTCGAGCGCCGGCTCCAGCAGCCCGAAGGCCTTGGCCACCGAGCCGCCACTGTGCCGCCGGGCGGCGTAGGACCGGTGGACCCAGCTTTCGACCACCTCGGGATGGAGCGTCCACTGGGCATTGGCGACCGACCAGGCCTCGTCCCAGCGCTTCAAGGCCGTGCAGGCCGACCAGTGGAGGCTCAAGACCTCCTGCCGCTGGCGGAACCCGTCGGGCAGCCGGTCGAGCTCGGCCAGCGCCTCGACGGCGTCGCCGAGCATCAGCCATCCCTCGGCCGCCCGCACGCGGTGCCGGTATGGCAGGGGGATCTCCGGGATGGCGGCTTCGGCATTCACGCGAGAGGTCGCTGGGGCAAGAGGCTCAGTCGATGAAGCTGAACTCGTTGGCCGCAAGCAGCACCTGGGCGTACTGCTCCCACGGCCCCAAGGGTTCGGGCGGCTTCGGCGGGGCCTTCGACGATGCCTTGCCGCCCCGCTTCCCGGCATCGCCGGCCGGCCGGGCGGCCGGCTTGGCGGCCTCGGTCCCCGGCACGGCCGCAGCCTCAGCCGTGGAGGTCACGGCCGTCTTGGGGAGCGGGGGCGCCTGCCGCAGGAACTCCCGCGCGGCGGCCAGTTCCCGGCGCGTCGGGGCGCGTTGGAAGGCCAGCGCGTACAGGCGCTTCACCCGCGCATCCCCGTCGAGGGCCTTCACGTCCGGGCGCGCGATCAGGGCCCGAGCCTGCTCGGCCACGAAGGCGCTGTTGAGCCAGAAGAGGGCCTGCTGGGGCACCGTGGTCTGGAAGCGTCCCGCCGACGAGGTGTCCGGGCTGGCGAAGTCGAAGGACCGCAGGATGCCGGGAAGGTTCTGGCGGTCGATGAAGCCGTAGAGTGTGCGCCTCGAGGCGGGCGTGTCGGTGTCGTGGATGGCGACGGCGAGCCCGCCCACCTTGGGATCGAGGTTCCCGCAGACGGCCAGCAGGCCGTCGCGCATGGCCTCGAAGTCGGTGCGCTTGCGGTTCATGCGCCAGAAGAGCGTGTTGGCCGGGTCGGCCGCCGTCGCCCGGGCCAGCGCCTTGCGCGACAGTCCGGCCGCCTCGGGATCGCTGGCCATGCGGTAGGTCGCCGACAGGAGCATCTCCCGGTGGAGGGCCTTCATCGACCAGCCCTGCCGGATCCATTGGCTGGCCAGGTGGTCGAGCAGGGCCGGGTGGCTCGGGGGCTCGGTGCGCACGCCGAAATCGCTGGGGGTCTTGACCAGCGGCGTGCCGAAATGCTGCATCCAGACGCGGTTGACCATGACGCGGGCCGTCAGGGGATTGTCGGGCGAGGCCACCGACCGGGCGAACTCGAGTCGGCCACTGCCTTGGCTGAAGGGCTTGCGATCGGGACCGGCGACGATGCCCAACTGCTGGCGGGGCACCTTCGGTCCATGGTTGCCCGGGTTGCCCCGCTTGAAGATCACGGGCTCGGTGATCGTGGCGTTGTCGAGGAGGGCCATGGCCCGCAGCGGCGCGCCCGGGTGCGTGGCGTCCAGTTCGTCGACCTTGCGGCGCAGCGCCCGGCTCTTCTGGGCCACCGGCGTGTCGAAGAAGCGGTCGATGCCGGCCAGCGCCCCCTGGATCGGACCGTCGGCGGCGTGGAGCACCTGGCGCAGTTCCTCGGCCGCGGCGTCGGGCAGGGCCGTCGGCCCGGGGTTGCCGTCGGTCTTCGCCGCGGCCAGCGCCGTCTTCCACTCGGCGTCCACCTCGCTCAGCAGACGGCCGTACCGGGTGGCCACCTCGGCGAGGTTGGTGGGCGATGCCCCCTTGAGGCCCTCCACCAGCCGGGCGTTGAGGGCCTGTCCCTGCCAACGGCCCGTGGCCACCTCGGCGGCGATCGCCGGGGCCCGGCCGGAGAACTCGTTGGTCGGCAACGCCGCCCAGGCGAACCAGGGCGCGAAGACCGGATGCGGGGCCTTCTTGAGCGCCTCGAGGCGCGTCCTCCAGGCCGAGACCAGCCCGGGATCCAGGCTGCGCTGCCGGGCCAGGCCCTCCTGCGCCCCACCGTCGAGGCCCGCGCCCTCATGGGCCGCGAGCAGGTAGTCGCCCACGCGGGTGCGCAGCCTCTGGAGCACCACGGCCGTCTGCTCGGCACGGTAGTCCTCCAGTTCCTTGCGCCGGCGGGCCAGCTCCCGGTCGTAGTCGGCGGCCTGCTGGCGGTCGGGGTTCTCCCCCACCAGCGGCTTGGGGTCGGGCTCGTGGCTGTTGGAGAAGAGGCCGTAGAGCGAGTAGTAGTCGGCCGTCGGGATCGGGTCGAACTTGTGGTCGTGGCAGCGTGCGCACTGCACGGTCAGGCCCATGAGGCCGCGCGTCACGACGTCGATCCGGTCGTCGATGATGTCCGCCTGGTTGTTGAGGAACCGGCGCCCGAGGGTCAGGAAGCCCATCGCGGCCAGCGGCTTGCGGTCGGTCTCGGTGGCCACCTGGTCGCCGGCGAGCTGCTCGACCAGGAACCGGTCGTAGGGCAGGTCCCGGTTGAAGGCCTCCACCACCCAGTCGCGGTAGGTGTGGCTGTAGGGATAGCGACGCTCCTCCTCGAAGACGTAGCCCTTGCTGTCGGCATAGCGCGCCACGTCGAGCCAGTGCCGGCCCCAGCGCTCACCATAGGCGCCCGAGGCGATCAGCCGGTCCACCACCCGGTCGTAGGCACCGGGCGACCGGTCCTTGAGGAAGGCGTCCATCTCCTCGGGCGTGGGCGGCAGCCCGGTCAGGTCGTGGGTGACCCGCCGGAGCAGCGTCCGGCGGTCGGCCTCCGGGGTGGGGGACAGGCCCTTGGCCTCAAGGGCTGCGAGGATGAAGGCGTCCATGCCGGTGCGGACCCACGAGGCCTTCCGGACGGGCGGCGTGGCCGGCGGACGGACCGGCTGGAAGGCCCAATGCCGGGCGGCCAGTTCGGCGGGCGACGCCTTCGAGGCCGCCGGGGCCCCGGGCGCGGACCCGCGGGGATCGTTCGCGCCGGCGAGGATCCACGCCTCGAGGTCGGCGATCTGGCCCGGGGTCAATGCCCCCCCCTTGGGCGGCATCGCCTTCACCTCGGTCGAGAGCCCCTTCACGACCTGGATGAGCAGGCTCTGCCCGGGCTGGCCCGGCACGATCGCCGGCGAGCCCGAGGCGCCGCCCTTGGCCCATCCGGCCCGGGAGTCGAGCCGCAGCCCGCCCTTCACCGCGTCGGCCCGGGCCCCGTGGCACTCGTCGCAGCGCTCGGCCAGCACGGGCCGGATGCGGTTCTCGAAGAAGTCGACCGAGCCGGCCCCGTCGATCCCTGCGGCCCCGTCGGCGGCATGGGCGGACGAGGCCAGGTAGACGGCGGGCAGGACCATGGCCAGCGCCGCCGTGGACGCCCGAAGACCCGAGGCGACGCCACGCAGCCACGCCCGAAGCCCGACAACCCACCCTGGATGGAGACGCATCATGCGAACGGTTTTGAGCCTACCCTTGCCGGCCGGAGCCCAAAGTCAAAACGGAGTTCGATCCCGGCGTATTCAGGCCGCGCGGAGAATCGATTGGCCCGGGGCGCGACCGGAGGGGCATCCTCCCCCACATGACACGCGGGGGGCTCCTCATCGGCTGGCTGGGTTGGTTCGGCGCACTGACCCTCACCCTCACGCTCACCCGGGCCCAGACCCCGGATCCGGCCTGGGGCACCTCGGCCCGCCTCCAGCGACTCAAGGACCTGCTGCCGAGGCTCGACGCGCTGTACGCGGAGCACGCGGTCTCCAACCACATCCCGGGTCATGTCTGGGGCCTCGTGGTCGATGGACGCCTCGTGCATGTGCGGGCCTCAGGCCTGGCGGGCGTCGAGCCCGCCCGGGCGGTCACGCCGGACACGCGGTTCCGCATCGCCTCGATGAGCAAGAGCCTCACGGCGGCGGCCATCCTGCGGTTGCGGGACGAGGGCCGCCTGTCGCTCGAGGATCCCGTCTCGAAGCATCTGCCGGAGTTCCGCAAGGCCCGGCCGGCCACGACGGACTCCCCTCCCCCCACCCTGCGGCACCTGCTGCGCATGTCGGCAGGCTTCCCGCAGGATGACCCCTGGGGCGACCGCAAGCTGGCCGAGACCGACGCCCAGCTCGACGCGCTGGTGGCCCGCGGCCTCACGCCCGCCTCGCCCACGGGCACCCGCTGGGAGTACAGCAACCTCGGCTACGCCGTGCTGGGCCGGGTGATCACCCGCGTGGCGCGCGAACCGTACCAGGCCTACATCACGCGCCGGATCCTCCAGCCCCTGGGCATGACGAACTCGGTGTATGCCTGGGACAAGGTCCCCGCCGACCGGCTGGCACTCGGATACCGCTGGGAAGACGAGCGCTGGAAGGCGGAGCCGATGCTGGGCGACGGCAGCTGGGGTGCCATGGGCGGGCTGATCACCACCCTCGAGGATTTCGCCCGGTACGCGGCCTTCCACCTCGACGCCTGGCCGCCCAGGGAGGAGGCCGACACGGGTCCGCTGCGGCGCTCGACGCGGCGCGAGATGCACCGGCCGTGGGAGGTGATCTCGGTGCTGCAGGACCTTCAGGATGCGGCAGGCAGGCCGGTGGCCCGCGTGGCGGGCTACAGCGCCGGATTGAGCTGGAACCAGGACCAGCGCGGCGTCCTCTGGGTGCGCCATGCCGGCGGCCTGCCCGGCTTCGGCAGCGAGTTCCGTTTCCTGCCCGACCACGGCATCGCCCTCATCGCCTTCGCCAACCGCACCTACGCACCGATGAGCGCGGCCAACCACAAGGCGATGGAGCTGCTGGTCAACGAGGCGAGGATCCCGGCCCGGCCGGCGGAAGGCCATCCCACGCTCTTCCGCCGCGCCGAGGAACTGGCCACCCTGCTGACCGGCGACTGGAGGCCCGAGGCCCTGCATGCGGCCCTGGCCCCCAATGTGTTCCTGGACCACAGCCTGGAAACCTGGCGCCGCGAGACCCGCGCCCTGCTCGAGCAGATGGGACCAATCCGCGACCGCGAGCCGCTGGTGCCCGAGAACCGCCTCCGCGGGCGCTTCCGCCTGATCGGCGAGCGGCAGAGCCTGGAGGTGTTCCTGACCCTGACGCCCGAGGCCACGCCCCGGATCCAGGAGATCAAGCTGACGCTCCAGGCCGGGAAGACCCTCTGAAGGGAAACAGGAGGG
>JBIKMQ010000090.1:0-7204 GCA_044359215.1 Candidatus Chromulinivoraceae bacterium | reverse complement strand
TCTGCAGCAACTCGCCGAGCCAGGCGTTCAGGCGCTTGGGATCCAGTTCGGCCGCGTCCTCGATGCCGACGCTCGACACGGACGCGTCGTGCTCATGGCCGGGCCCACCGAAGTCCCGGGAGGCCACCGGCTCGAGGGTCCCGCCGCCGAAACCGCCGAGACTCGCCGCGAACTCCTCGGGCCGGTGCTGGGTGTAGAGCAGAAGGTCCGTCGGCTCGGGCACGCGCACCCGGAAGCGCGATGGGCCGGATTCGCCCAGCGTCAGGCGGTACCGGTGAAGCCCGGGCAGGAGGCTTCCGCCGGCCTGCAGCGTCACCGGCGGCAGGGCGAAGCGCCTGAGTGCCTCGAGGCGGGCCTCCTGCAGCGTGTCCGTCCCGGCCGTTCCGGGCCCCATGGCCAGGGCCGTCACGTCCATCGTGGGATCCGGCCCGGGATGCAGCACCAGATCCCCGATGCCGGCCGGCAGCCGGTAGAGCCCCGCCCACTCGAAGGGCAGCTCCTCGACGAGGAAATCGGCATCCTGCGCCAGCTTGGCCGCCAGGTCGAAGGCGTGGATCCGCAGGATCTGGTCGATCGGGAGCACCGCGCGCTCCGTGCGGTGGATGCGGGCGGCCGCGTTCATCGCGCGCAGACGCCGTTCGAGCGCCTCCAGACCACCGCCGGTGCACAGGTCGGTCTTGTTGAGCAGGATCACGTCGGCGAAGGCCACCTGCTTGCGGCACTCCTCCGACGTCTCGAGGTGCCGGTCCACGTGGTAGGCGTCCACCAGCGTCACGATGCCGTCGAGGCGGAATGCCTCCTTCACCTCGTCGTCGACGATGAAGGTCTGCGCCACGGGACCGGGGTCGGCCAGGCCGGTGGTCTCGACCAGGATGTAGTCGAAGCGGTCCCGCCGCTTCAGCAGCTGGCCGAGGATGCGGATGAGGTCGCCCCGGACGGTGCAGCAGATGCAGCCGTTGTTCATCTCGAAGACCTCCTCGTCGGCGTTGATGACCAGTTCGTTGTCCACGCCGACCTCCCCGAACTCGTTCTCGATGACCGCGATGCGGCGGCCGTGGTTCTCGGAAAGGATGCGGTTGAGCAGGGTGGTCTTGCCCGAGCCGAGGAAGCCGGTCAGGACGGTGACAGGGATGCGGGAGTCCATGGGAGGGGAGGGGATGGGTTCGTGATTGGGAGATGGTTCGTCGAAGGCGGCCAGCGGGTGGTCAGGGTCATCCCAGAAGCCGGGCGATGTCGGTCCGCCGCACTCGGCACACCGTCTTGGCGATCCTGAGCGTGCGCCACGACCCGCCGGGATTCGGGACGCCGATGACGGTCTCCAGGTCCGGACACCCCGGGTCGCTGCAGCGCAATTCGGCCACCGATACCACCACGCCTTCGTCGAGACCAAGAAGCTGGCGGGTCCATCGCTTGACCCGCCGGGCGCAGTCGCCGCCGCCCGCGGCGCGGGAGCGCAGGCGCGGTCCCGGGGCTCCGGGCGCGTTTGGGATCAGGGGGCGCATGGAATGGGAGCCGTCGGGTCAGGGGCGGTCCTGCCAGTAGGCGAGGCTGCGGTTGAGCGTATGGGCCACCCAGACGAGCACGCACCCGCTGGTCGTGAGGAACGTCTCGGCGATCTCCCCGGATCCGCCGGGAGATCCGCCGCGGGCCAGCAGCAGCAGTCCCCACCCGGGCAAGGCCCAGACCCCGGGGCGGAAGGAATGATGACGACCCCAGCCGCGCAGCAGCGCTGGCAATCCGGGTACCACCACGGAGAGTGCCGCGACCCGGTGGGCGGTCTCCCCGGCGAGTACCGGGGCCACCGAGGCCAGCCAGAAGACCTGCAGGCAATGGAGGGCGCACCCGAGGGCCAGGCCGGCGCACAGTCGGTCCCAGAGGTTGGAGTCATCGGGTCCGGTGATCATGAATGGGGTGGGTGAATCGGTCCGGAGGGATCTTGGTGCAAAGAATTTGCAAAATTAGGTCACATCGAAGTGGTCGGGTGATGCGTCAACGGTTCAGCGGGTGCGGAAGAAGCGGGTCGGCGACGCCACCGGGGCGGGCAGCGTCAGGACCACCGGGTCGAAGTCGGCGGTCACCGGGCCGAGGGATTCCCACTCGACCAGGTTGGTCGAGGTCTCGAGCCGGGTGGTGCGGCCCGGGGTCCCGGTGAGGCTCAGGTCGATGGACCCGGAGGAGACCGGTGGGGCGAAGGCGAGGCGGGACGGCAGCGCGGGCAGCGGCTCGACCGAGAACACGAACGGCGTCTCCGGGCTCCAGGCGTTGGTTCCTCCGACCGTGGCTCTGGCCTGCAACCAGACCGTGGTCACTCCGCTGGCCGAGAGCCCCAGATTGTGATGGGCATGGGACCCGACGGGAAGCTGCAGGCGGTCGGATTCCGTCAGACCATCCCGGCTTTGCACGCTCAGCGAGAGGCCGCCCGCGCCGTCGAACTGCCAGATGCAGAAGTGGGCCGGGCCGTCGATCCGCCGCACGAAGAGGTCGAGGGTTTGGGGCGGCAGGGCCAGGCCCTCGGTGCTGAGGCCGAGGTAGAGGAATCGCGGATCCTGGCTGGCGGGAAGCACCCAGAGGTCGGACCCCGCGGGTCCCAGGCCCTCGAAGCCTTCGGGAATGGAAAGACGGGCGGCTTCCGGCACCCGCATCGCTGTCCGCAGCGCAGGACGATTCGTGGAGCGCAGGTGATCGCGGAGGACGAGTTGCAGGAGGTTGGTCCCCTCCGGTGCGAGCACGACCTTGAGGTCCACGTGCTCGGTCGTGAGCACATGGCGGGGTTCGCCGACCCGAAGGAAGGGGGGCACTTCGGCGGATTGGACCGACAGCGCGCCCAGGCCTGCCGCCACGAGCGCCGTCCCGCCGTTGGCCGGCCTGGGAGGGCGCCCACCGGTCCGAGAGGTCAATCGATGTCCTCGACGGGAAGCCTGGGGGCCGGGGGTCATGGCGGATCGGTGGAGTCGGCTGTCGTGGCCGGATGGTGTGCTGCCGTCCCGGCGGTTGCGGGTGCGGGGGTGTGCGGGGGGTGTCGTTGCCGGGGCCAGCATGGGCCGGATCCGATCGACCGTGTCAATCCCGGCCGAGTTGTCCGCCCGAATTCCGTTGGTGGCGCAGGGTCAGGGCGACCACCGCGGCTCCCGTCAGGGCCAATGCCCAGGTCGACGGCTCGGGGATCACCTGGAAGCGGTAGGTGGCCGGATCGCTGATGCGCAGGCCGTCGACCAGATGGGTGCCCGAGGCCTCGAGGGTGACGAGGTAATCCCCGGGAGCCGAGAAGCCGACGTTGAAGTGCCCGTGGCTGCCCGGCACCAGCAGGAGGCGATCGTCGGCCGAGATGCCGTTGGCCGTGGACATCCTCAGCTCCGGAGCCCCGAATCCGTTCACGCTCCACACCGAGAAATTCCCGGGCCCGCTCACCGCCTTGAGGCTCAGGCTGAGGTTCCCCGCCCAAACGGCTGCGGTGAGTTCCTCGGTGCCGAAGCCCAGGAATGGCAGGCTTTCGTTCTCCGTAGCCGGAAGCGTCCAGATGGGCGTGCCGGCCGGCCCGAGGAAGGACGAAAAAGCGCCGCCGGGCGACACCCCCGCCGCCGCCGAACCCACGGCGAAGACCGCCTCACCCGGGGCGAACTCCTGCTCGAAGGGATCTTCCTGGTGGACATGCAGGTCAAAGGCCTTGTCCTCGTATCCGATACCGATATCGACATGGCCAGAACCGATGAACGTCTGAGCCTGGGTGGTGAGGGCGAGGGTCAGTCCGGCGAGCATCCAAGTAGTTTTCATGAAGCAGGTTCCATGGGTTTCAACGAGATGCAAACAGTTTGCAAAGTCTTCCGCGCCTGTCAACTCCCGTCCCTCGAGCCCCATGGGTCGCCTGGCCGGACGTTCGCCACTGGGCACGTGGAACGGCAAAAACCCAGCAAACGAAGGGTTCTCAGCTCAATGGTCTGCACGACAGCGGGGTCGGCGACAGGTTCGCCTGCAGGCGAACCTGACTCTGGGGCGCGGTTTGTTCCGGCAACACCCACGGGAACCGGTCCATCCGCACCGGGGGTGACCGGTTCCATGTCGGGCGTTTCGGTCTCGATAGGGTGACAGGTTCACTATTGTGCGGTCGTGGCGGCAGGACGGGGCGGGGCAAGGGGGATGGCGCCGGGCCTGCCAACGATCGATGCGGTCAACGGCTCACCGTCGGAAATCCCAACCGGGTGACAATCCCAACAAGGTGACAGGTTCACCGTCACGGGGACGGGGCCGATGCGGTGCTGCGAATCGGGCGACCCCTAACGTCGGTCGGGGCGTTGACGGGGCAGCCACCGTGGGTGGTCGAGGCCGCCCGGACCGATGCCGTCGTGGACCTTCCACGACGCGCCGCCCCGGGAAGCGACGACGCGCAGGTGGGGAACCCCTCCGGTGACGGCGCGGCAGAAGGCGACAAGGTCGCCGCCCGGGGATTCCGTGCCGCGGAAATCCCAGACCCCCTCGACCCTCGGGGTCAGGAAGGTCGTGGCGCCGGTGCGCGGATCGATGCGGGCGATGGCCGTGCCGCCCCGGGCCTGATCGGGCTTGAAGTCGCGGTTGAAGTGGTCGGTGTCGGGCCGGCCGGCCTGGTACTCCCACGGCACCCGGGAGCCGGGAAGGCGCACCGAGGCCAGCAGGTGTCCGTCCTGCGTCCACGCCGGCACGTTGGACCCGCCGCTGCGATGGGTGGCCGTGCCATAGGTGGCGGCGAACCACAGGGCCTGGCCTTCGGTGAGCGCCCGGAAGTCGCGGCCGTCGGGCCGGCAGACGCACAGGTCGGACCAGTCGTGGCCGGGATCGGCCGGGGCGTGGCAATCCTGGAAGGCGAGCCATTGCCCGTCGGACGACCAGCCCGGGCCGAAGAAGAGGTGCCCCGGCCGGGCGGCGACCTTCACGCGGTCCCCACCGAGGGTGTCGCTGGTCCAGATCTGGTAGCCGTCGCGGCTGGCGAGGTGGAAGGCCACGCGCCGTCCGTCCGGGCTGAGGCTGTGGCCGTAGGGGAGTCCCTCGTCGGGCCCCGTGCATTCCCGGGCGTCGGAGCCGTCGAGGCGCATGTTGAAGGTCTGGCCGGGACGGGTGCGGATCACCTGCATGAGCAGGCGCCCGTCCCGCAGCACCAGTTGCGGCGCATAGAACGGGGCCATCCGGTCGCGGGTGGCCAGTTCTTCAAGGTGGTTCCGATCGAGGTCGTAAGCCCAGACGTGGGTGGGGGTCTGATGGTAGTACTCGTCGAAGGGACGACCCGGGCCGTCGCGACGTGCCTCGAGGCTGAGCAGCAGCACACGGCCGTCCTCCAGGAAACCCGTCGGCTGCCAGGTCACCTGCCCGGGCGCGGAGACCTCCAGTTCGCGGAACCCGCGACCGCGGGCGTCGATGAGGCAGGTCCGTCCGGCCGAGGTGAAGAAGAGCCGATCGGTCCCGGGAGGGTGGCCCGGAAGCAGGGTGCAGCCCGAGGCCGTGGCGAGCCCGCCAAGGCCGACCTGCGCGAGGAAGTGCCGGCGATCCATGGGAATGCCCGAGGACGCTGGGCCCGCAGGACCGCCTTGTCGAGTCCTCCGGCGCGGCGCACCGTGTCGCCCACGATTCCCCGGCCCCCCAATGGCGTGCCCCGGATCGCCTCGTCCTCACATGACATCCCCGTTCTTCCCTTCCCGCAGGCTGGCGGTCGCCGCCCTGACGGCCTCGATCCTCCTGACCGCCCCGACGGCCCGGGCCCGGGAGGTGTACGTGAGTCCCGGCGGCGACGATGCCCATCCCGGCACCCGCGCCCGCCCGCTGGCCACGCTCGAGGCCGCCCGGGATCGTCTCCGGGCCGAGGCGTCGGTGCATCCCGGGGCCAAGGGCGCAGGGTCGCGAGCGCGGCGCACGATCGTCGTTCGCGCGGGGGACCATGTCCGCGACCGCACCCTGGAACTCGACGCCCGGGACTCCGGACTCACCGTCCGTGGCGAACCCGGTGCGCGGATCCTCGGCGCCCGCCGGCTCGACGGGTGGACCCTCTCGACGGACCCGCGACTGCCCGAGGCGGCCCGTGGGCGCGTGCTGGAGGTTTCCCTCGCAGGCATCCCGGGGGCGACCAGCCCGCGGGTCCGCCGAGGGTTCGGGCCCACCCCGAGTCCGGCCTCCCCGGAGCTCCTCGTCGACGGTGTGCCCCAGACCTTGGCCCGCTGGCCCGATGGCGACCAGTGGAGCCGGCTGTCCTCCGCCGCCGAGGGCCGCTTCGGCGTCCCGGTCGACGTCGACCGGTTGGCCCGCTGGGCCGCGGCCGACGAGCCCTGGGTCCACGGGTATTGGACCTATGACTGGGCCGACTCCCACGAGCGGGTCCGCTCGGTCGACCCGTCGGCGCGGACGCTGGCCACCGAGCCGCCGCACGGCGTCTACGGGTACAAGGCCGGTCAGCGGTTCTACGCCTTGAACCTCGTCGAGGAACTCGACACGCCGGGCGAGTACTGGATCGACCGCAAGGCCGGCCGCCTGCTGGCGTGGCTTCCCGGGCCGGGCCAGACCCTGCTGTCCGTCCTCGAGACGCCGATGGTCCGGGTCCGGGACGCCTCCGACCTGACCCTCGAGCGCCTGGCCTTCGTGGGCTCCCGTGGCGAGGGCCTGCGGGTCGAGGGCGGTGCGCGGGTCGTCATCGCCGGGTGCACGCTCCGGGCCCTGGGCAACGCCGCCGTCACCCTGGAGGGCGGCCGCGCGCACCGCGTGGTCTCCTGCGATCTCCTCGACCTGGCCGAGGCCGGGGTGATGGTCTCCGGGGGCGATCGGCAGACCCTCGAGCCGGCCGGCCATGTCGTGGAGAACTGCGACATCCACCACTACGGACGCCTCTGCCGCACCTACCGGCCGGCCATCGGCCTGCAGGGGGTGGGCCACCACGTGCGCCACAACCGCCTGCATGACGCCCCCCACAACGCCATCCTGCTCGGCGGCAACGACCACGTCATCGCCTTCAACGAGATCTTCCGGGTCTGCACCCAGACGGGCGACGCCGGGGCCATCTACATGGGGCGCGACCTCACGATGCGGGGCACCGAGATCCGCCACAACCACTTCCACGACATCGGGCCGACGCTCCGCTCGAAGGAGGGTTTCGTGGACGTGATGGCCGTCTACCTCGACGACTGCTACAGTGGCACCCGCGTCGTCGGCAACGTGTTCGAGCGCTCCGGCCGGGCGGCGATGATCGGGGGTG
>JBIKMQ010000089.1:0-7243 GCA_044359215.1 Candidatus Chromulinivoraceae bacterium | reverse complement strand
GCCTTCACCACCTGGCTGGCCGGCGGCGGCATCCGCCCGGGCATCAGCCATGGCCAGACCGACGACCTCGGCATGAACGTGGTGGCCGACCCGGTGCACGTGCACGACCTGCAGGCCACCCTGCTGCACCAGTTGGGCATCCACCACGAGCGCCTGACCTACCGCTTCCAGGGACGGGACTTCCGCCTCACCGACGTCCACGGGCAGGTGGTGCGGGCCATCCTCGCGGGCGGATGAGCCCGGGCGGGCCCCCGGCTCAGGCCCCGAAGCGGACGACCCCCTTGGCCAGGCGGCCGGCCAGGAGGTCGTCGAACGCCATGGGGAGGTCGTCAAGGTGGTAGGTCCGGCTCACCAGCTCGTCGAGCAGCAGTTGGCCGGCGGCGTGGAGCGCGAAGATGCGGGGGAAATCCCGGCTCGGCAGGCATCCGCCGTAGAGGGGTGTCACGTAGGTCTTGTCCCACATGAAGAGGGGCATGGGCACCGTGACCGGATCGTTGATGCCACTGACCTGCAGCGCCATGCCGCCGTCGCGCACGAGCTTCAATGGCGCGAAGGCCAGCCGGGGGACCGACGTGGCCTCGAAGGCATGGTCGACTCCCTGCCCGCCGAAACGCCGGCGGACCTCGGCCGCAGCCTGGTCGAGGTCGCGGTCGGCCGGATCGACCTGCAGGATCTCGGTCGCCCCGAAGCGCCGCGCGCGCTCGAGGGGCCCGGGCTGGAGGTCGAGGGCGAGGATCCTCGAGGCGCCGGCGTGGCGTGCGCCCTGGATCACGTTCAGACCCACGCCACCGCAGCCGATCACCGCCACGGTGCCGCCCGGGGCGATCTTCGCGACGTTCACGGCGGAACCGAAGCCGGTCATCACGCCACAACCGACGATGCACGCCGCCTCGAAGGACACCGGCGTCTCCAGCCGGGTGACGGCGGCCTGCCGCACCAGGGCCAGCCCGCACAGGGTGCCAAGGTTGAAGGACCGGTCCACCGGACGCCCTCGCCACCGCGTGCCCTCGACATGGGCATGGGCCGCGGAGGGTTCCATCACATGGGCCGGCCGGCTGGAATGGCAGTGCACGGGCGCCCCCCGCTGACAGGCCGGACAGGCGCCGCAGGGGATGACCCAGTTGAGCACCACCCGGTTGCCGGGGGCGAGGCCGTGGACGTCCGGTCCCACCTCCAGCACCACTCCGGCCCCCTCGTGCCCCATCACCAACGGACGCTTCCAGTCGAGGGAGGCGTGGTCAGTGTGGCAGAGGCCGGAGGCGCGGATCTCGACGAGCACCTCGTCGCCCCTCGGAGAGTCCACCTCAAGGGTCTCGATGGAGAAGGTGCCGTGGCCCGAGGCGATGGCCGCGCGGGTGGTTCGTGTCATGTCGGGATGGGCGATCGGGACGTGGGACGTGGGACGCTGGACTCCGGGCACGGAGGGATGGGTCGCCGGCCCGTCGATGCGCTCAGCGCGACTGCCGGAGCATCCAGTCGAAGAGCGCGGGATCGTTGTAGGCCTGCGTCCAGGAATCATGCCCGGCCTCCGGATAGACCGTGTACTTCACGCCCTCGTTGCCCGCGCGCTTGAAGGCCTCGACCATGCGCTCGCTCTCGGCCGGCACCACGACATTGTCCTTGCCGCCGTGGAAGGCCCAGACCCCGAGGGTCTTGAGCGCCTCTCGCTGCGCCGGCAGGAGCGTCCGGATGCGCTCGCCACCCCCGCAGACAGGAGCCACCGCCGCGAAGCGTTCCGGATGCTTGACGGCCAGTTCCCAGGTGCCGTAGCCGCCCATGCTCAGGCCGGTGACGTACACCCTGCGGGCATCGACCGGCAGGCTGGCCTGCAACTCGTCGACCAGGGCCAGCAGGGTGGTGGCGTTCCACACCTGGCCGGCGGGACACTGGGGCGAGGCGAGGATGAAGGGGAATTCCCGTCCGGCGGCGACCAGCTTGGGCGGGCCATGCACCGCCACCGCGTTGAGATTGGTGCCCCGCTCGCCGGCCCCATGCAGGAAGAGGACCAGCGGCCAGCGCCTGGCGGGTTCCGATGCGGCGGCCTTCGGCACATACAGCAGGTACTTGAGCCGGTGCTCGGTGCGGATCTCCCGGCGGAACTCCTGTGCCGTCTGGCGTCCCGGCTCGGGGCGCGGGACCTCACAGAGAGCGCCGGAAGCGAGGGTGAGCAGGAACGTCGCGAGGAGGATTTTCCGACCGGGAATCATGTGGGGCAAGATGCCCCGGCGGCGATGCGGCCGGCAATCCCGATCCCGACTCCCCGACTGGGCCGATCCCGGAATGCGGGCCGACCCCGGGGACCTGACGGACCTACAGGGCCTGACGGGTCCCCTGGCCGCCGGCACCGCCCTGGGACTGGGCGCGGGAGTAGTAGCGGAAGCGGTTCACGCGGTAGACATAGGCCAGGATCTCCGCCACCGCGGTGTACAACTGGAGGGGGATATCCTGGTCGACCTTGCCATACTTGAAGAGCATCCGGGCCAGCGGCTTGTTTTCCATCACGGGGATCTGGAGTTTCTCGGCCAGTTCGCGGATGCGCAGCGCGTTGAAATCCTTGGCCATGGCGATGATCTTCGGTGCGGCCATCGTGTCGCGGTCGTAGCGCAGGGCCACGGCGATGTGCGTCGGGTTGGCGATCACCACATCCGCGTTGGGCAGGTCGTCGAGCTGGGCCTTGAAGGACTTCCGCCGCATGCGCCGCTTGCGCATCTCTCCCTTCACATGGGGGTTGCCCTCGCTCTGCTTGGACTCGTCCTTGACCTCCTCCTTCGTCATCATCAGGTCGCGGCCGGTCTTCCAGAGCTGGTAGGCGTAGTCGATGGCGGCGATGACCAGGAGCGCCATCAGCACGCGCGACCCGATCTTGATGGCGGTCTCGGAGAAGAAGGTGCCCACCCGCGAGATGTCCACCGGAGCATTGAAGATGGGATCATCAAGCACCGAGCGGACCTGCCCCCAGGAGAACGCGCCCACCGCGCCCAGCTTCGCGAAGTTCATGCCCATCGGCACCAGCGACTGGATCGAGAAGAGCCGCTTGAAACCCGCCATCGGGCTGAGACGTTCCCAGTTGAAGCTCAAGGGTTCCTTGAGCATCCGGAACCGGCTCTGGACGAGGCCGGCCACGATGCCGGCGACCCCGGTGGCCAGGACCGGCGGACCGACGCAGCCGACCACCGTCATCACCGATTCCGAGGCCTTGTCCTGCAGGCCGTTCACGTCGATCGACGTGTCGTGCAGGTGGAAGAAGACCGACTGGAAAACCCCGGTGATGTTGTTGAGCAACTGGCCGCCATGGGACTGCAGCGCCCAGACGCCGGCCATGAGCACGAAGGCCGTCTGGATCTCCTGCGATTTGGCGAACTGGCCCTTTCCGATGGCCTCGCTCAACCGCTTCTCCGTCGGTTGCTCTGTCTTGTCGCCCTGGTCGTCGGCCATGCGGGTTCAGGGGTTGGGAGGCGTGTACCCGAGGACCTGGGCGACCCGGACGAAGTCGTCGGGGATCCGGCGCATGAAATTTGCCGTGTGGTCCCCGATGAAGCGCATGCTCATCGCGAACACCATGAGGCCGGCCATGACGCGGACGGGCATGCTCTCGGAGAACACGTTCATCTGCGGCACCGCACGCCCCAGCATGGAGAAGACCCAGGTGACGATGAACGCCACGGCCATGACCGGCACGGCCACCTGGATGCCCGCCGAGAGGATCCAGCTGGTGTGGGCGAGGATGTTCCGCATGAGGTCCTCGCTGCCGTGGGCCACGCCCATCGGGAGCACCGAGTAGGTGCGGATGAAGAAGGCGATCACCCAGTGGTGGATGTCCAGGCCGAAGAAGGTCACCACCCCCAGCCAGTACAGCAGCGTCGAGGTGACCGGGGCCGCGGCGTTGGAGCCCGGATTGAGGATCGTGGCCATGTTGAGGCCCAGCTCGTTGGCGATGAGGGTGCCGGTGACGTCGAGGGCGAAGAACGTGAACCGGCAGATGTACCCGAGCACGAACCCGGCGGTGGCCTCGATGAAGACCACCTGCACAAGCCACCAGATGGAATCGACCTTGAGCTCAACGGGTGGCAGCAGCGGTGCCGAGAGGGTCGCGAGCATCATGCCCAGGGCCACCTTGAGCTGGCGGGGCACCTGGTTGCCCGAGAAGACGGGCATCGTGAGGATCATGCCGCCCGCCCTCACCATGACCAGGAGCCAGACCGCGATGGCATGGGTGGCCGTCATGGCTCAGCCGACCATCTGGGGCATCTGCTCGATCACCGAGCGGGTGAATTCGATGAGGGTGCGGACCATCCACGGCAGCGTCACCACGATCAGCGAAATCACCGCCATGGCCTTGGGCACGAAGGAGAGCGTCTGCTCATGGATCGAGGTGACGGCCTGGAAGACGCTGACGCCAAGGCCGATGGTCAGGGCGGTCATGAGGATCGGGGAGGCCAGGGCGGTCGCGTTGAGGATGAGCGACTTGATGAGTTCGACGGCCGTTTCAGGGTTCATTCGGATGTGGGTCGTTGGGAAATCCCGGGGGAAAATTGCGGCTCAGATGCCGAAGCTCAGGAGGAGCGACCGGACGATGAGGGACCATCCGTCGACGAGCACGAAGAGCAGGATCTTGAGCGGCAGGGCGATGGTCGCCGGGGGCATCATCATCATGCCCATGCTCATGAGCACGGTGGCCACCACGATGTCGATGAGGATGAAGGGCACGAAGATGAGGAAGCCCATCTGGAAGGCCGTCCGGAGCTCGCTGATGATGAAGGCGGGAATGACCACACGCAGCGGCATGTTCTCGGGGGCGGTCGCCGGGATCTTGGACAACTCGACGAACAACTCGACATCCGCCGGCCGCGTCTGGCGCAGCATGAAGGCACGGATCGGTTTCGAGGCCTCATCGAGGGCCTGGGACGAAGAGATGCGTTTCTCCATGTACGGCTGGAGCGCGTTGGTCTGGATCTTCGACCAGACCGGCTCCATCACGAAGTAGGTCAGGAAGAGCGACAGGCCGATGATGACCTGGTTGGCCGGGGCACCCTGCAGGGTCAGCGCATTGCGCACGAAGGACAGGACGATGACGATGCGGCTGAAGCAGGTCATCAGCAGCACGATCGACGGGGCCAGCGAGAGCAGCGTGATGGCGAAGAGGATCTGGATGGCGATGTCGACATCCTTCGGCTGCCCGACGCCGTCCATGCCGATGTTCAGCGTGAGCGGCGGCAGCGCCCCCCCCTGTGCCGCCGGTGCCTGGGCCTGGGCAGCCCAGGGCAGCAGGCCGAGCAGCAGGGCGATGGCCGGAATCAACCAGCCCGGGCTCAGCCAGCCCGGGAGGGGGACAGCCCCTTGGCACCGGGAGATGCCCCGCGGGCCGACGTCGCCGTGGGATGGATCAACCCGGGGATTCATTTCGAGGAAGACCGGGCCTTGTCGAGGACCTGGTCGAGGGCGTTGCGGAAGGCGTTGTTCGCCGCCGGCAGCTCGGGCGTGTCGGCTTCGGCAGCGGAATTGCCCTCCTCGCCCTCCGACGGGTCCGAATCGAGGGTCGAGAGCAGGTTCAGCCCGTTGGACGAGCCCCCGATGAGGAATTGCTGCTGGCGGTAGGCCACCACGTAGAGGGAAGTCCGCTGCCCGAGATTCTTGACGTCGAGGATCCTCAATCCGGTGACCGGGGCGCGCTGGAGCATCACCCGCTGCCATTGCCGATACATCCAGACCACGCCGATCAGCACCGCGAAGACGAGCGCCAGCGATCCGGTGAGGCGGAATAGGGAACCGGCCGCACCACTGAGGTCGGGGGATGAGGCCCCGGCGTTGGTGAGCGAGGTCGATGCCTGCATCAACGGGATGGAGTTGGTGACTGCCACGTGCCATCCCCAAGCAACGGGTGTGCCGAACGGCCGGGGACCCCGAAAACCGGGGGTTTTGGCCACCAATCCAGGAGGTCGGCACCGATTGCCCCGCCCGACGCCCGGTCACCGGGCAAAAACAACCTACCCGACGGGGAGACCCGGAACCTCAGCCGAGGTTCACCGGATCGATGTCGATGATCAGGGTCAGGTCCCCCGGCATGGCGAAGGACTGCTCGACCTTCGCCAGTTCGGCGGAGAGGCGGCTCATGGCCGGGGTGCGCAGGAGGATCTGGTGCCGGAAGAAGCTCTCGGCCTTGAGCAGCGGCGCCGGGGCGGGGCCGGCCACGATGAGGTCCTTCCAGCCGGCCAGGGCCCCATCGAGCGCCCGCCTCAGGTGCTCGGCGAAGAGCTTCACCTTGTCCTCGTTGCGCCCCTTCACCGTCAGCAGGGCCACCCGTGCGGCCGGCGGGTAGCGGAGTTGCTCCCGGAACTCCACCTCCTGCTCATAGAAGCCCAGGAAGTCGTGACGGCGCGCGTACTGGATGGCGGGATGGAACGGCGTGAAGCTCTGGACGAAGACCTCGCCCTCGACGTCGCCCCGCCCCGCCCTGCCGCTCACCTGCGTCAGCAGCTGGAAGGTCCGCTCGCCGGCCCGGAAATCGGCCTGATGCAGGCTCAGGTCGGCGTGCACGATGCCCACCAGCGTGACATTCGGGAAGTGCAGCCCCTTGGCGATCATCTGGGTGCCCACCAGGATGTCGATCTTGCCCGTGCGGAAGTCGGTGAGGATGCGCCGGTAGTCCTCCTTGCGCTTGAGGGTGTCCGAATCCATCCGCTCGACACGGGCCTGCGGGAACCCCTTGCGCAGGGCATCCTCGACCCGTTCCGTGCCGATGCCGGCGAACCGGATGGCCGGGTTGCCGCACCCCGGGGCCGGGCAATGGTCGGGCACCGGGTCCTCATGGCCGCAGATGTGGCACAGCAGCCGGCGCGAGGCCCGGTGGTAGGTGAGCGACACCGAGCAGTTGGGGCATCCGGCCACATGGCCGCATTGCGGGCACTGCAGGGAGGTGGAGAACCCGCGCCGGTTGAGGAACAGCAGCGTCTGCTCGCGCCGCTCAAGCCTCTGGAGGATCGCCTCGCGCAGGCGCAGCGTGAACACCGGGGGGGCCCCACCCTTGGTCTTGCGGGACTCCTCGCGCAGGTCCACCACGCGCACCACCGGCAGGCGCTTGTCGTCCACGCGCCGGGCCATCTCCAGCAACGCGTACTTCCCCCGGCGGGCGTTGTGGAAGCTCTCGATCGACGGGGTGGCCGACCCGAGCACGACCACCGCCCCCTCGCGCTGGCCGCGCACGACCGCCACGTCGCGGGCATGGTAGCGGGGCGTCTCCTCCTGC
>JBIKMQ010000088.1:0-7350 GCA_044359215.1 Candidatus Chromulinivoraceae bacterium | reverse complement strand
CGTTTCCAACAGTTTCACCCAGGGCACCATCGATTCGACCGGACAGCCCTACGACATGGCCATCGACGGCAGCGGTTTCTTCATCGTCCGCGACACCGCGACCAACGGGTTGTATGCCACCCGCGCGGGTGATTTCCGCGCCGACAAGGATGGCTTCCTGACCACGGTGGATGGATACCGCGTCCAGGGTGAGATCCCGGGCTCGCCCGGCGTCTCCAGCGACATCAAGATCACCCTCACTCCGACCACACCCGCCCTGCCTGCCGACACCGAGGCGGTCTCCTGGAGGATCGAACCCAACGGCGATGTGAAGCTCTCGCTGCGCAGCACCGCGGTGCCGCCGCCGGCGACCCCGCCCGAGCCCCTGAAGATCGCCCAGATCCAGGTGCAGACCTTCCGCGACATCAACGGCCTGACCAAGGTGGGCAACAACCGTTTCGGCAACCTTGCCGCCGCGGGCCCCGTCGGGCTCGGCGCCCCGGGCCAGGCCGGCAGGGGTCAGATCCGCTGGCAGGCGCTGGAGCAGGCCAATGTTGACTTGGCGACCCAGTTCACCGATCTCATGGTCACCCAGCGTGGCTACCAGGCCAACGCCAAGATCATCACGACCTCCGATGAAATCCTCCAGGAACTGATCAACCTCAAGCGCTGATCCGGTTTCCGGTGATTTGCATCCCGGTTTTTCCCAACACCATGGCATCCCCAGCATCCGACAAGAGCGACGCTTCGAAGTCCGAGTCGTCCGGCGGCATCAAGTCGATGCTTCCGTTGATCCTCAACATCGTGCTGATGCCGGTCATCGCCTTCCTGATGACCCAGTTCGTCCTGATTCCCAAGCTCACCCAGACGGCGGCCAACACGGCTCCCAAATCGGGGGACGCCGCGCCCACGTCGGCGGGCGAGGCAGGGGATCACGGTGGCGGCGGTTCCCACGGTGGCGAAAGCCCGGCTTCCCACGACTCGGGCGGCCACGGCGGTGGCGGAGGCAAGGAGGCCCACGGCGGCGGCGGCGGCGGCAGCACCAGCAGCAGCGGGGCCATCCATTCGGCTGCCGTCACCGCCATGTTCAAGCAACCCGTCACGGTGAATGTCGCCGGGACCATGGGCTCGCGGTTGATGATGGCCAAGATCGGTCTCCGGGGCATGAACCCGAAGCTGGGAGATCTGGTGACGGCCCGCGAGGAAGACCTGCGCGACGCGGCGGCGAACCTGCTTCAGACCAAGACGCTGATGGACATCGAGCGGCAGGGTTCCCGAAACACCATCAAGTCCGAGCTGAAGGCCGCCTTCCTGAAGCTCCTCGGGCCGACCGCCTTCTCGGAGGTCGTGCTACCCGACCTGGCCGTGCAGTAACCGTCCACCCGCCACGCCTATGTCGGATTCGATGGGATCCTCGGGGGATGTGCTCTCCCAGTCAGAGGTCGAACGCCTTCTCCAACAGGTCCAGGAGGAGGAGTCGAACACCGTCGTCCTCCAGTCGAACGGCCGGAAGAGCAACCAGAGCCGGGATTCGATCTCCGCCTACGATTTCCGCACGCCGGTCTTCCTCTCGCCGTTCGAGTTGCGCAAGTTGCGCATCCATCATGAGGAGTTCATCCAGGCACTGGCCGCCCGGTTGTCCATCTACCTTCGCGTCGAGTTCTCGATGCAGATGTGCCAGCTGCACACCATCTCCTTCCGGGACTGGTGCGAAAGCCTCAACAGCCCCACCCACATCTCCCTGTTCCGGGTTGAACCGCTGCGCGGCATCTGCCTGCTGGATGTTCCGCCCAGGCTCGGCCTGACGATCGTCGACCGGTTGCTGGGTGGGCCGGCCAACTCGATCTCCGGCAACCGGGAGCTCTCCGAGCTGGAGATGACCCTCCTCGACCAGGTCGTGTTGCTGATGCTCACCGAATGGTGCACCCATTGGGCTCGTTACCGCGACCTGCGGCCGGCGCTTTTCGGCCACGAGAGCAACGGTCTGTTTCTCCAGACGGTCGATCCCGAGGCCATCATGCTGGTGCTGGCCATCGAGGCCCGTCTCAACGATTGCACCGAGACCCTCCAGATCGCCTTCCCGTACTGGACCATCGAGCCCATCGTCCAACTGCTCAGTTCCCGCCTGAAGCCCGGTCCCGAGGACATGCCGGACATCCCGACCGAGAAGGAACGTGGATGGAACACCCACTACGATGATGCCCCCATGCTGGTCTCGGCCGAATCCAACGGCCTCAAGCTCCGGGCCAAGGACGTTGTCGGTCTTCGGGTTGGCGACATCGTGCCGCTGCCGGCCGAGTTCGCCGAACGGGTCCAGGTCAAGCTGGCCAGCGAGCAGAAGTTCTTCGGCCGCCTCGGCACCCTGGATGGCCGCTGGGCCGTCGAGATCGACGAAGTGACTCCGGCCGCGAACCCGCAGAGGAACCCCCCATGAGCCAAACCACCGATCTTTCCATCCTGCTGGACGTGCCCGTCGAGGTGAGCGTCCAGCTGGGTTCCTGCCACTTGCCCATGCGCGAGGTGCTGAACCTGACCAACGGGTCCATCGTCCAGCTCGACAAGGTGGCCGACGCCCCGGTGGACCTCCACGTGAACACCAAGCTGGTGGCGCGCGGCGAGGTCGTCGTGGTCGACAACCGCTTCGGCATCAAGATCACCGAACTGCTCACGGCGATCTGATCGAAGCACGGGTGTCGATGCCGTCTGCCGGGTTGATTTCGATCCCCGGGCGGTCAGCCTCCACCGATGCGTCTCCGTGTTTCCGTTCCCGCGGGGCAACCGTCACCGCGGGGTTCGTGTCTTCGGTCGATCTCCGCCGGTCTCCTCCTCGTGCTGGCCCCGGGTCTGGCCCCCGGGCTGAGCAGGCTCCGGGCCGCCGATGAACCACCCCCGGTGCCCAGGTTCTCCGTGGCCCATCTCGACCGTTCGGTCGATCCGAAGGTCGATTTCTACCAGTTCGCCACCGGAGCCTGGCGCCGCAACAACCCGGTCCCCGGCGACAAGTCCCGCTGGGCCGGTTTCGACGAACTGCAGGAGCGCAACTGGTGGCTCTTGCGAGACCTCCTGACCTCGGCGGCTGCGGATCCCCAGGCCCCTGCGGGCTCCCCACGGAGGCAGGTGGGCGACCTGTACGCGTCGGCGATGGACACCAACCGCATCGAGCGGCTGGGCTATGCCCCCCTCGGGTCCGAATGGGAACGTCTGCGGGCCGTTCGCGATCCGGAGTCGGCGATGGCTCTCCTCGGGGACTGGCAGCTCCGTGGGATCTCGGCGGGCTTCTCCATGGGGGTCCAGCCCGATGCGACGAACAGCTCCGTCTACGCCCTGCAACTCTGGCAGGGAGGGCTGGGCCTGCCCGACCGCGACTACTACCTGGCCGATGGGTTCGCCAGCCAGCGCACGCAGTACCGGGACCACATCGCCACGCAACTGAGGCTTCTCGGAGACGGCGAGGCCGAGGCCAGGGTGGCATCCGAGGCCATCCTCGGCCTCGAGACCCGGTTGGCGAGGGTGTCCCGGTCGCGCACCGACCTGCGGGACCGCGAGAAGAACTACCACAAGCTCACGCGCGACGAACTGCGTCGACTGACGCCGCGCCTGTCCTGGGACGCGTTCTTCCGGGCGGCGGGCGTCCCGACGCCCGAGACGGTCGTGGTGGGTCAGCCGGAATTCTTCCGGGAGCTCGACACGATGGCCGCAGAGGTCGAGGGCGCGCATTGGCTGGCCTACCTCCGCTGGCACCTGCTGGCCGCGGTGGCTCCCCACCTCCATGCCGCGCCGGCGGACGAGTCGTTCCGCTTCTTCGGGACCGTCCTGAGGGGACAGCCCCGGCAGGAGCCCCGCTGGCAGCGGGCGGCCAAGGTCATCGACGGGGCGCTGGGCGAGGCCCTCGGGAAGATGTACGTCGAGCGGCACTTCCCGCCCGCCGCCGCCGCGCGCATGTCCGAGCTCATCGCCAACCTGCGCGCGGTGTTCCGGGACCGCCTGAACCGGCTTGAGTGGATGGGGCCGGCCACCCGGCAGGAGGCCCTGCGCAAGTTCGACCGGTTCTCGGAGAAGGTCGGGCATCCCCGCGCCTTCCGCGACTACGCGGGCCTGGAGGTCCGGCGCGACGACCTGCTGGGCAATGTGCTCCGGGCCAACGCCTTCGAATCCCGGCGCGAGCTGGCGCGGGTGGGCAAGGCTGTCGACCGCTCCGAGTGGCACATGACGCCCCAGACGGTGAACGCCTATTTCAGCCCGCCGCTCAATGAGATCGTCTTCCCGGCGGGCATCCTCCAGCCGCCCTTCTTCGACCTTGAGATGGACGACGCGGTGAACTATGGGGCCATCGGGGTGGTCATCGGCCACGAGATCACCCATGGCTATGACGACCAGGGCCGCAAGTATGACGCCGACGGCAACCTGCGCGACTGGTGGACCGAGGCCGACGGCAAGGAGTTCGACCGACGGGCCGCCAAGGTGGTCGACCAGTACGGCGCCTACGAGGCGCTGCCCGGCAAGCGGGTCAACGGCCGCCTGACGCTGGGCGAGAACATCGCCGACCTGGGCGGCACGAGCATCGCCTTCGAGGCGCTCCAGCGGGCGCTGGCCAAGGATCCTTCCCGTCGCCGCACCCTCGATGGATTCACCCCGGAGCAGCGGTTCTTCCTCAGCCTGTCGCAGCTCTGGCGGGTGAACTGGCGCGAGGCCGAGCTCCAGCGCCGCCTTGTGGTCGACCCGCACTCGCCCGGCCAGTTCCGGGGGATCGGGCCCCACGTGAACCTGCCCGAGTTCTACCAGGCCTGGGGCATCACCGAGGCCTCGCCCCTCTGGCGCAAGCCCGAGGACCGCGCCAGGATCTGGTGATCCCGAGGGGATTCGGGCCATCCCCTCGCCGCCCGGGGTTCGTCGGCCATGTCCCGACGGCCATGTCCCGACGGCGGTGTCGCCTCACCAGGGCAGGCTGAAGGTCTTGACGTAGCTGTAGCCCTTGATGGCCTCGATGACCCCCTCCTTGATGCCGAGGCCGCTGTCCTTGATCCCGCCGAAGGGCGAGTTCTCGACCCGGAATCCGGGCACCTCGTTGATATTCACGGTGCCGCAGCGCAGGGTCCGGATGGCCTTGAGGGCGTGCGCGAGGTTGTTGGTGACCACGCCGGAACTCAGCCCGTAGGCTGTCGAGTTGGCCACCTCGAGGGCGTCGTCAAGATCCCGGACCGTCAGCACGGGGGCCAGGGGCCCGAAGCTCTCGCAGACCACCATCCGGCAGTCGCGGGGCACACGGTCGAGCACCGTCGGCTGCAACAAGGCACCCTGTCGCCCGCCTCCCACCAGCACCCGCGCGCCCCGTGAGACCGCGTCCTGCACGGCCGCCTCGAGCGAGACTGCCGAGGCCTCGTCGATCACCGTGCCCACCTTCGTCGACTCGTCGGAGGGGTCGCCGCAGAGGTACTCGCGGGTCTTGGCCACCAGGCGGCCGGTGAACTCCGCCGCGATGGACTCCTGCACCAGGATGCGCTTCACAGCGGTGCAGCGCTGGCCCGAGTTCCGGTAGCTGCCCTCGGCCGCCAGCGTGACCGCGAGGTCCAGGTCGGCGTCCTCGAGGACGATGAGGGGATCGTTGCCCCCGAGCTCGAGCACCAGCTTCTTGTAGCCGGCCGTGGCCGCGATGCGCTTGCCGACCGGCACGCTGCCGGTGAAGGCCACCACCTCCACCTCCGGGTGCCCGACGAGCACCTCGGCGACCTCGGCGGTCGGTCCGAGCAGCACGCTCAGCATGGGTCCCGGCAGGCCCGAGGCATGGAGCAGTTCCGCGAACCTCAGGGCGACCAGCGGGGTCTTCTCGGAGGGCTTGAGCACGATGGGCGTGCCGGCCGCGATGGCGGGCCCGACCTTGTGGGCCACCTGGTTCAGCGGATGGTTGAAGGGCGTGATGGCCACCGCACAGCGCAACGGCTCGCGGGTGGTGAAGATCTTTCGGGCCTTGCCCTGGGCCGAGATGTCGCAGGAGAAGATCTGCCCGTCGTCGCGCAGGGACTCCATGGCGGCGAAGCGCAGGACATCCACCGTGCGCCCGACCTCGTAGCGCGCTTCGCGCAGCGCCAACCCGGCCTCCGAGGTGATGATCCGGGCGAACTCCTCGCGCCGTGCCTCGAGGGCCGACCGGGTCTTCTCGAGGATCTCGGCCCGCTGGTGTCGGGTGGGGGTGTCTCGGAAGGCGGTGGCGGCGGCGATCGCCTCGAGGGCGTGCCGGCGCGAGGCCTGCGTGACCGTGCCCGAGACGGACCGGTCGAAGGGGTTGCGGACGGTGAGCACGGAATCCGAGGCGATCGGCGTCCCGGCCACGAGGCTGTGGAGGTTCATCGGGCGGGCGAAAAGTGGGTTCGGGTCGGCTCAGCGGTTTGGCTCAACGGGTCGGGGCGGGTCCGAGGCGGGCAGGGCCTCGGCGAAGGCCTCGAAGAAGCGGTCGAGCAGGTCCTGGGAATGGTCCATCGACAGGTAGAGCTTGGTGCCCATGGGGTTCAGGAAGATGCCCCGGTCGAGCAGTTCGAGCATCAGCCGGCCGCCGCGGGCCCGGTCGCTCGCCAGCCACGAGGCCTGGTCGGTGACGGGGCCTCCGGAGAAGGCGACCTGGCCCAGGGGACCATCCCCGAGCACCTGCACCGCCACGCCGGCCGAGCGGGCCACCGTGAGCAGGCCTTCCCGGAAGCGTCGTCCCGCCGCGTGCAGGGCGTCATGCACCCCGGGCTGCAGCAGCAGGTCCAGCGTGGCCAGCGCGGCCGCGCAGGAGACGGGGTTCCCACCTGTGGTCGAGGCGCTCCAGACGTAGCGCGGTCCCGGCAGACGGCGCTCCTCGAGCACCTCCATCAGGTCTGCCCGGCCGGCGAAGGCCCCGATCGGGAAGCCGCCTCCGAGGGCCTTGCCGTAGGCCGCGAGGTCCGGAATCACGCCGTAGTGCTCCTGGGCCCCGCCGGGGGCCAGGCGGAAGCCGGTCACCACCTCGTCGAAGATCAGCACAATGCCGTGCTTCCGGGTGAGTTCGCGCAGTCCCTCAAGGAAGCCGGGTTTCGGCGTCAGGCACCGGTGGAGCGGTTCGACGATGACCGCCGCCAGCGACGTGGCGTGGGCCTCGACGATCCGCATCGTGGTGTCGAGGTCGTTGTACGGGGCCACCAGCACGTCCCGCTCGGCCCAGGGGGCTCCGGCCCCGGCCGCATCGCAGGAGGGCAGGTCGGTGGGCCGGCTGTGGATCATGCCCGCCACGCCCACCGCATGCTGGCCGTGGTAGGCGCCCTCGAAGCGCAGCACCTTCGGGCGTCCGGTCGCCGCGTGCGCCACCCGCAGGCAGAGCAGGGTGGCCTCCGTGCCAGAGGCCACGAAGCGGATCCG
>JBIKMQ010000087.1:0-7429 GCA_044359215.1 Candidatus Chromulinivoraceae bacterium | reverse complement strand
ACACGAAGCGATTGGACTGTCCCTTGAGGTTGAGGATTCCCTTCATGCGGAAGATGTCCTGCCCCTTGGTCTGCAGCAGCTCGCTGAGCCAGGCGTTGAGCTTCTTGGCGTCGAGCTCGCGGCGCTCCTCGATGCCCACGCTGGAGACGGTCTCGTCGTGGGTGTGATCGTGGCCGTGGCCGCCATGCTCGTGGACATGGTTCGGCTCGATCCGCTTCCCGTCGCGCTCGAGGCGTCCCTGGAACTCGTCGAGGCCATGCTGGGTGAAGAGCGCATAGTCGCCATGGGCGGCGATGCGCACGGTGGCGGTGAGGCCATCCTCCCCGAGGATGAGCTTGTGCAGGGTCTTGCCGGGCTTGATCACGCCGCCCGTCCGGATCGCCGTGCCAATGCCCTGGAAAATCCCCTCCGCCACCTCTTCGGCATGGTGCAGCGCATCGTGCAACCCACCGCCGCAGGATTCCTCATGGTCGTGCCCATGATCGTGCCCGTGGTCGTGCGCATGCTCATGCCCGTGGTCGTGATCGTGATCGTGGTCGTGATCGTGGCCATGCCCATGGCAATGCCCCCCGGTCTCCAACGGCAGCAGCACCGCACCCATGACCGGGTCGGGCCCGGCGTCCAGGCGAAGGGTGTGGTCTCCGGCGTGGAGGTGGTAGGCGCCGCTCCACTCGAACGGCAGGCTCTTCTCCAGGAAATCCCCGTCGAGCGAGAGCTTGTGGTTGAGGTCGAAGGCATGCAGGTGCAGCACCTGGTCGACCGACAGGTTGGACTGCTGGGTGTGGAGGATCTTGGCGACCGGATTGACCGCACGGACCTGGCGCTCGAGGTGGACCAGCTCGTCGGGCGTCACCAGGTCGGTCTTGTTGAGCACGATGCGGTCGGCGAAGGCGATCTGCTCCTTGGCCTCCGGCGCGTCGTGCAAATGCAGGGCGATGTGCTTGGAGTCCACCAGGGTCACGATGCCGTCGAGGCGGAAGCTCTCCTTGATCTCCTCGTCGCTGAAGAAGGTCTGGGCGACGGGGCCCGGGTCGGCCAGGCCGGTGGTCTCGACAAGGATGTAGTCGAACTTGTTCCGGCGCTTCATGAGCTGCCCGAGGATGCGGATGAGGTCGCCGCGCACGGTGCAGCAGAGGCACCCGTTGTTCATCTCGAAGATCTCCTCGTCGGCCTGGATGACGAGTTCGTTGTCGATGCCGATCTCGCCGAACTCGTTCTCGATCACGGCGATGCGCTTGCCGTGGTTGGCGGTGAGGATGCGGTTGAGGAGCGTGGTCTTGCCGGCGCCGAGGAAGCCCGTGAGGACGGTCACCGGAATGCGCGTGTCGTTTTGGTCGGCCATAAAGAGTGAGCCAACCTTGGTGGAAGGTTCTCCCCAAGGCAAATGCGGCGGCGGCCCCGATTCCAGGAAAGGAGCCGCCCGCGGCGCTCAGGACGGGGTCGACCCATGCCCGCCACGGACCTTGACCCTCACTTGCCCGGAGGCTTCGGGGGCAGCAGTCCGAGGATGTCCTGCTGCTTCAGGTACCACTCGCGCAGGGTCCGGGAGAGCATGGAGTCCTTGAAGTCCTTGAAGTTGGCGATGTTGAGGGCGCCCTCGATCTCGTCCTTGAGGGCCTTGTTGAGGTCGCCCTTGGCATCGGTGGCCCAGCCGCGATAGGTGCCGGTGCGGTCGTTGAGCATCTTGGCCGCGGCCATGCGGATCTCGGGCTCGTAGCGGAAGTCGATGACCTCCACGAGGCTCTTGTCGACCTTGCCCTTCAGGCGCCGGGTGTCGTCCTTGGCGGTGAGCACCAGGCGGGCGGTCTCGAGGATGCGCTGCTCGAGCTTGGCGGTGATGTCGCCGTCCTCGAGGCTCTCCTGGGCGGCGAGGCCCAGGTCGCGGGGAGCGTTCTCCAGGCGGGAGCACACCTGCCTGACCAGTTCGCGCTCGAACTCCCGGAAGAACTTCTCGCCCCGTTGGAGGATGACCTCCTTCTCGGCGGGGGTGAACGAGTACTTCTTCTCGTCGAGGCCGACGAAGTTCGTGTAGGCCGGGGCGTCGAGGAGCTTGCGCAGTCGGGCCATGAGGTTGGTGTCGGCGACCTTCTCGGCGACGGGCATGCCCTGGGGCGGGTCCTTGAGCTCGAGCTTGAGGTCGAGGGGCAGGAAGGCGAAGAGGGCCCGGTCCACGCCGCCAATGCGCTCGACCTGCGCGTTGAGGTCCTTCCAGTGGGCCTTGGCGCGGTCCTTCTGGTTGAGTTCGCCGATGAAGTCGAACTGGTTCTCCACCCGCAGCGAGCGGGCCGAGGCGCGGAACCAGCCCAGCATCGACCCGAAGTGGCCGGCGACCTGCGAGGCGTACCGGGCCGGGGAAAGGTTCACCTCGGCGACGGGCGTGGCGTCGCGCGGGTCGCGGGGGGCCCGGGCGGCGATGAAGGTCTCGATCAGGCTGTTGGGCAGGAGGCGCAGCTCGTCGGCCAGTTGCGAGTAGGAGCCGACCACCGGCGCGGACCCCTCGTCGAAGCGCTGGAGGTCGCCGTAGGTGCCGACCAGCTCGTCGGACCCGAAGAGCAGCTTCTTCTCACGCGGCTCCTGGCTGCCGAAGTAGCCCCAGCGAACCGTGGCCTGGTCGTGCGGCAGGGCCTCCTTGCGGGTGCGGATGAACCAACCGACCTGCACCGCCGACTTGAACACCGTGTACTCCATGATCGAGGAGGAGGCGTAGTGGTTGGTGTAGGCGTCGAGGCTTTGGCCGGTGACGTAGGCCTGGAACCATTCGTCGATCTGCTGGCGGCTCATGTTGGCGGCGACGCTGCCGGCGAAGTTGTGACGCAGGCCCAGCACATGGCCGACCTCATGGGCCACCACCTCGCGCACGTAGTCCTGCGACGCCCTCAACGCCCCGGCATCGGTGAGCGACTCGTTGGAGAGCAGGTCTTCCAGGCCCTGCGCGTACTGGTGGGCGAACTCCACCGACTGCATGTGGCACAGGCCGTTGGCGGTCATCCACGGGAACCCCTGCGCGGCCTCGGCCCCCGGGGAACCGGCCTCGAGCTTCTTCTTGTCGACGACGAGGTCGCGCATGGAGCGCAGCAGCGCCCGGGCCCGGGCCTTGCCGCTCAGGGCGAAGACGCTGGTCATGTAGGCCTGGCCATGCTCGGACTGGCCGGTGCGGGGATCGACGAGGATGTCGGCGTAGGCGAAGCCGGCGTTGTCCCAGGGCACCCACTGCACGATGTTGTAGCGCGGATCGGGCGCGGTGACGCCGGCGGGGGCCTTCTCGGCGCGGACCACGTTGGTGCCGAAGGCGCGGTTCCAGTACAGGATGCCGTCCTTCACGGCCTCGACGTAGTCGGCCGGGGTGTTGGCGCTGTAGTGGAAGACCACGGGCTTGGACAGGTCGAAGCGCGCCATCTGCGGCGAGGGCCGGCCGGAGGTCTCCTCGAGCCGGGCCTGGGTCTCGAAGAAGCGGCCGTACCGCAGGTCGGACGCGGGAGCCTCCTTGCCCTGATAGGAGCCGCCGTCATACGGCGTGAAGAAGTACCGGACCTCGAAGCGCTGCTCGACATTCGAGAGCGACTCGCGGTCGCGCACCTGGACGCTCTGGCGGATGGCCAATTGGTTGTCGAGCCGCTCGACCTGGAACACCCGCGCCTGGGGGATCTCCAGCGCCTCGTCGCGCGACAGGGAGTTGAAGCCCCGGCCCTGCCCGTACCAGATCTCGGTGTAGAGCCGTCGCATGCCGCGGTTGAAGTCGATGACCACCTTCGTGGCGTCCTGCTCGACGATGGGGAAGGTCGTCAGGAGACGGCGGGCCGGCAGGTCCTTGGTCACCACCAGGCCGTCGGTGGCCTCGTACAGGTCGACTCCGTCATGGAAGAGCTCGAACTTGACGATCTTGCCCGAGAGCCCCGTGGAGGTGGCGGCCAGCGCCTGCGGGATGCGCGAGGCCGACATCAGGTGCTCCTTGCCGAAGACCGACCTCGGCAACACCAGGGTCTGGTTTGTGCCGACACCGATCTCCAGGGTCGCCTTCTTCGGGGCACCCGTCAGGGACGCGGGCACCGCCAGGCCGACGGCGAGGGCCAGGGCGAGCCAGAGGGTCGAGGCCGGCGGACGGAACGGCACGGGAACGGGGAGGAAACGGGTCGGGAGGAGGGGCATATCCGGGATCGTTGCGATGGGACGGCGGGTGGCGCCGTCACCTGCGGAGCATGCCATCGATCGGAGGATTGTCTCCAGAACATCCGTCGCGTCACCGAAGGGACGCCAAGGCCTCATCCAGGCGCTTGGGCGAGACGGGCACCGCGGTGCCCAGTTCCTGGGCGAAGAGCGACACCTTGTATTCCTCCAGCAACCACCGGAACGCATCGATGCGGCGGGTCGCGTCGGGGATCGCCGGCGGAGTCGCCCGCAGGCGGGCCAGCGCCGCCTGATAGGGCGCGACGGCCTTGGCCCGCTCGGCGTCCTTGAGCGGATTGTTGGAGGCCCGCTCGGCCCTCAGGGTCAATGCTTTGAGGTACCGGGGAAGGTGGCGGAGGGTCTCGAACGCCACGCCGTCGAGGAAGTCGGGCGGCATCAGCGAAGCCAACTCCTCAGGCAACGTGGCCGGACGCCCGTCGGCGGAAGCGGCCGTCGGAGCCTGTCCCCCGCCCTTGCCCACGGCGGGAACGGCCGCGAGCAACGAGCCGAGTTGGCTCAAGTCGTTGAGGGTGCGGGTCTTGGGCGGCAGGGCCTTGGCCGGCGCGGGCAACCCGATGCGGGCGCGGGCCGCCTGGAGCCCCTGGAGCACAAGACCCAACTGGTCCATGAATTTCGGGACCAGCCCGACGATCCGCTCGCGCCCCTGGTTCACCGCCACCTCGAAGGCCGCCCGGCTCAAGGCCTCGGGCAACGCACCCGGCAGCAGGTGACGCAGCAGATGCCGGAAGGCGCTCTCCCGCAACGCGGTCAAGGTCCCCACCGGGGCGTAGGCCGCCTCGAAGCGAGCCAGGGCGCGCAACTCCTTCTCCACCCAGGCGAGGTCCTTGGAGAGGGCCAGTTCCACCAGGCGCTGGAACCCGGGCAGCGAGGATTTCTGGCAGGACTCGCGGGTGCGGAAGAGGCGGACATTCACGGCGGCGCCCTCGCGTTCCAGGCCGGGCCAGGCCATCACGGGAAAGACCGGATCGTCGACCACCGTGAGGCGATCGGGCAGGTCGCCGCACGTCCAGGAGGTCATGGCCGGGCGTTCCCAACGGCGCACCGCCTCATGCCAGGCCGGCGGGTCTCCGGCAGGCTTCGGCGCGGCCTGGGGCAGGCGGGTGCGGGCATCCTGGAGATCCCGGCTTGCGACGAGGGTCCGGCGATCGGAACCCAGCAATTCGAAGCGCAGCTTGAGGTGGGCGGGCACGGCCTCGGCATCCCAGGCGTCCTCCGGGATCGGCACCCCGTAGCGCCGGGTCAGGAACCGGGCCAGGTCGGCGAAGAACGAGGTGCCCTGAGGTTGGAACTCCCGGACGATCTCGGGGATCTTCGGCGGGAAGGGCATCAGGTCGCGGCGCAACGACTTGGGCAGCGCCCGGAGCAACTCCTCGATCTTGGCCTCGCGCAGTCCCGGGACCGCCCACTCGAGCACCGCCGCCGCCGCCCGCTGGGCCAAGGGGGCAGGCAACTTCACCGTGACACCATCGTGGGCCTCGCCGGGCGCGTAGGCGTACACCAAGGGCACCACCTGGCCATCGACGGTCACGCTGTCGGGGAACGCATTCTCATCGAGGTGCAGGTCCTTGCCGCCGGTGATCTCCGGCTCGGTGGCGCAGAGGAACCCGGGCTCGGTGTGGTCGCGCAGCAACCGGTGCAACTCGTGCAGCGACGAGACGTTCTCGAGGTGGCGCGCGTAGAAGTCGAAGAACGCCTGGTCGAGGTCCACGGTGTTGCGCCGCAAGCGGGTCTGCCAGTTCTCCACCTTCTCGCGCAGGGCCCGATTGGCCGCCATGAACCGTGGCTCGGCCGAGGGTGCGGCCGTCTGCAGGGCCCGGACCACGGCCCGCTCATCGTCGCCATCGAAGTCGTCGTTCCGGCCGGAGAGGGCTGGAGGCAGCAGGTCGTCCTCGACCAGGGCCGAGCGGATGAAGATCGCCGTGGCCTCGCGGGGCGCGAGGTTTCCGAAGGCCACCTTGCGGGCGAAGACCTCCAGGCCGTGGAAGGTGGTCTTCTCCTCGACCAGCACCCGACCCGCGCTGGCGCTCCAATGCGGGTTCTGGTGGGTCACCTTGCACAGGTGCGGGGCGAGCCGGACGATCCACTGCGGGTCGATGCCCGCCAGCGTCCGGGCGAAGAGCTGCGAGGTCTCGACGATCTCGCCGCAGACCATCCAGGCGGGCTGGCGGGTCTTCTCCGGCTTGGCCGGGGCCTGGCCCGCGGGGGGCGGCCGACGCTCCTGCCTCGGCGAACGCTCCGGCCGGTCGTACAGCACCGACCCGGGGAACACCGCGAGCATGCGGTTGCCGACGCCCTTGTACTGGTTGCGTTCCTGCCGGACGGCCACGTGGCCCAGCAGGCCGGCGAGGATGCAGCGGTGGACGGCCTCCTCATCGGCCGGGCGCTCGTTGAGCTTCACGCCGTCGAGGTCCTCCAAGGCGCCCTGCAACTGCGCGTGCAAGTCCTGCCACTCGCGCATGCGGAGGTACGAAAGGAAGTGCTGGCGGCAGAACTTCCGGCGTGCGCCCTGGGTGCGCAGCGATTCCCACTGGTCGTGCACCCCGTTCCAGAGCCCCAACAGCGAGAGGAAATCGGACTGCGAATGCATGAACCGGCGGTGGGCCTTGTCGGCGGCTTCGCGCTGGTCCAGCGGACGTTCGCGGGGGTCCTGGATGCTCAGGCCGGCGGCGATGATGAGGAGCTCGCGGCCCGCGTGCTCGGCCTGGGCCTGCAGGAGCATGCGCCCGAGGGTGGGATCGATGGGCAGGCGGGCCAGGTCGCGCCCGAGGGGGGTGAGTTCGCGCTGTTCGTCGAGGGCGCCCAACTCCTGGAGCAGCGAGTAGCCTCCGCTGATGGCCATCGGGGCCGGCGGGTTGAGGAACGGGAAGGTCTCGATGTCGCCCAGGCGCGAGGCCTTCATGCGCAGGATGACCTCGGCCAGGTTGGCCCGCTGGATCTCGGGCTGGGTGAACGGGCTGCGCGACTCGAAGTCGTCCTCCGAATAGAGCCGGATGCAGACACCCGCCTCGACCCGGCCGGCGCGTCCCTTGCGCTGGTTGGCGCTGCTCTGCGACACCGCCTCGACGGGCAACCGGCGCGTGCGGGTGCGGGGGTTGTAGCGGCTCATCCGCACCAGGCCGGAATCGATCACGAAGCGGATGCCCGGGATGGTCAGCGAGGTCTCGGCGATGTTGGTGGCGATGACCACCTTGCGCCGCGAGGAAGGGCTGAACACCCGCTGCTGGTCGCCCGAGCTGAGCCGGCC
>JBIKMQ010000086.1:0-7435 GCA_044359215.1 Candidatus Chromulinivoraceae bacterium | reverse complement strand
CATGTTCTGCAGGCCCGCCAGCGGGATCCAGAGCACCCGGTCGGCCGGCGTGTTGGACGGCTCAAGCACCCCGGTGACCACATACTCGTCGTCGTGCTGCTCCTTGGGATTGAAGTTCAGCCCGTGGTAGGGTTTGAAGGTGTCCCCGGGCTTGAGACCCAGCCGCTGGGCGACAAAGGAGCCGACCACCGCCTCCCGGTAGCCGTCCTCGAACCATCGCCCGCCCTCCCGGAGGCGGAAACGACGGCCCGGCGCGGCCTCGGCGTCGGTGAACAGGTTGGTCAGCGTCCCGACGATGCGGTAGCCGAGATAATTGTCGCCCACCGCGATCGGGATCGCCAGAGCCACGGCCCGGTTCGAAGCCACCAGCTGGTAGTCGGCGAACGCCACGTTGCCGGCCGAGGCCTCGAGGTGGAACAGGGCGTTGAGCACCAGTTGCAGCTTGGCCCCGCGCGCGCCGAGGACGGCGTCCCAGGCCCCGGTCTGGCCGGTGAAGGTGGCCCTGGCCTGGCGCTTGACCACCCAGACGGACATCAGAAGGCCTCCGGCCAGGGCCAACGACAGGGCCGTGACCACCGTCGAGAGCAGATGTTGCCGCAGGCTTCGGCGGACCAGCAGCCAGAGCGTCATGGCTCCCCCTCCATCCGGGTGGCCCGATTGAGCCGGGCCAGCGACTCGCACCGCGCGAAGCGTCCGAGGACCGACGGGTCATGGCTCACCAGGAGCAGCGCCGAACCCTGTTCCGAGCACAGGCCGCGGATCAGGTTCATCGCCTGGGCGGCATGTCCGGGGTCGAGGTTGCCGGTGGGCTCGTCGGCCAGGACCAGCTTCGGTCGGTTGGCCAGGGCCCGGGCCACCGCGACCCGCTGCTGCTGGCCCGTCGAGAGTTGCCGGGGGAAATAGTCCAACCGGTCACCCAGGCCCACCCGCTCGAGCAACCCACGCGCCCGGCCACGGTCCGCCCCCGGACCGAAGGACATCCCGAGCAGAACGTTCTCCAGGCAGGTGAACCCCTGGAGCAGGTTGAAGGTCTGAAAGATGTACCCGACCACCGAGGCCCGTTGGCGGTCGCGCTCCGGTTCGGAAAGCGCTGCCAGGTCCCGGCCATCGAGCCGGACCTGCCCGGAATCGGGCGTCAGGATGCCCGCGATGAGGTTCAGGAACGTGGTCTTGCCTGTCCCGCTGGGCCCGCTCAAGGCCACCTGCTCGCCGGCCTCGAGTCGAAACTCCGGCACGTCCACCACCGGAAGCCTCCGTCCATTCGGAGTCCGGTAGGTTTTCAAGAGATTCTCAATCTCGAGCAGCGCCATGACCGGGGACAGGCTGCCCCGCCGCGCCCCCCTTGGCCACCGCTTTCCCATCCTCGGCACCCAGTGACATGGGGACAGGCTCGTTGTTTAGGACAGGCTGCGGGCGAAAAATTTAGTTTACCGTTACATTTCCTAAAAAGACGGGTGGTAGGGGGGATTCGAGCCGGGATTGAATCGACTCCGGAAGTCTGAGGCGTTCGGGCAAGACCCGCGAATCTCAAGCCTTCGGAAACATGCCGGCCGTCCAACCGCCATCAACCGGCAGGGCCACGCCGGTCAGAAAGGCGGCGGCGTCCGAGGCGAGGAACAAGGCGGCATTGGCGACTTCCTGAGGCTGACCCATGCGGCCCATGGCCTGGGTCGATGCCATTTCACGGGCGGCAGCCGCCGGATCCGGATACTCGGCGATGCGGGCCCGGACGAACGGGGTCTCGATCCGGCCAGGACACAGGCAGTTGATCCGGACGCCGCTCCGGGCATGGTCGAGGGCGGCTGATCGGGTAATCCCCACCACGGCATGCTTGCTGACGCTGTAGGCGAACCGGTCCACCAGACCTTCCAAGCCGGCGGTGGATGCGAGGTTGACCACCGAACCGGACCCCCGGGCCACCATCCCTGGCAACCATGCCTTCATCGTGTTGAACACGCCCCGGACGTTGACGGCCATGACCCGATCGAAGTCGGCGCCGGTGGTCGTCAGGAGGGTCCCCACGTGGCCGATGCCGGCATTGCAGACGAGGATGTCCACCCCGGGGTGACGGGCCGCGGCCGCCGCGAGGTCGGCCTCGCTGGTCACGTCGACCGCCACCGCCTCGGCCTGGCCGCCCGCCTGACGGATCCGGTCCACAGTGACCTCCCCTGCCTCGGCGCGGAGTTCGGCGACCAGCACCCGGGCCCCGGCACGGGCGAAGGTTTCAGCGATGCATTGGCCGATGCCGGACCCGGCACCCGTCACCAGCGCGGTCTTGCCATCGAGATGGATCATGAAGGTGTCGAAACAAGGTTGAAGGACGCCACCCATCCGGCCACAAGTCGCCGGCCAAGGCGAGCAAAAGGCCTTCAGGGCCCCGCCTTCGCCAGGCACCCGGTGCAAACCGGGCTAAAGACGCACCACCCGCATCCATCCGGCCGAGCCAAACCTGGCCTCGAAGGGTCCGACCGCGGCCTGCGCCGTCCCCTCGTCCGGAAACAGGGCGAAGGTGGTGGAACCACTGCCCGACATCAGGGAGCCCCAAGCGCCATGGTCCCGAAAAAACCGCTGGTACAGGGCAAGCACCGGATGCTTGCGCAGGGCCGGAGCCTCCAGCGAGTTGTAGAGCAGCGCGCCGGCATGCCCGAGGTCGCCTGACCGCAGCGCCGATTCCAACGCCTCGACCTTGCCGGGGCGGCCATTCAAGGCCTCAGGGTGATGCGCGAGTTCGGAATACGCCCAGGCCGTCGAAATGCCGAAGCCCGGGTGGTAGAGGAGCATGCCGCACCCACGGAGCGACTCGAAGGCGGGAACCGGGTCCACCCGCTCACCTCGTCCCGTGGCGCGGGCTGGACAGTCCTGCAGGAAGAAGTTCACGTCCGATCCCAGGGTCGCAGCCAACCGGTCAAGCACATCCGCCCCGAGGGGATGTCCCAGCAAGTCATTGAGACCGATCAGGGTCTGGGCCGCATTGGAACTCCCGCCGCCCAATCCAGCCGCGAGGGGGACACGCTTGGACAAGTGGATGCGTACCCCCCGCCCCGTCATCCCGCACTCGCCGAGGAATCTCTGGGCGGCACGGACCACCAGGTTGCCACCATCGGTGGGCAGTTCGGGATGGTCGCAGGTCAGCCGGACCCCAGGCTCGACCTCCTGCTCGAAGCTCAAGGCGTCGCACAGCGGGACCGGCAGGAACAGGGTCTCCAGGTCATGGAAACCGTCAGCCCGCCGCCCGAGGATATTCAGCAGCAGGTTGACCTTGCAGGGTGAGGATCGGACCAGAGGCATGAAAAAAGCGCTCCGGCAAAATCTGCGGGAGCGCGGATGAACGACGCGGCAGAGGTCCCGGGTTCAGGCACCGAATTCGGCCCCGGGGACATTCGTCCGTCAATCGTCAGTCGATGACCCGGAAGCGGCTGCCAGGAACCAACGGAGCCACGTCGGAGGACTCGAAGCTCAGCGAATTGTCGGTCGCCATGATCGTCGACTTGCCGAGGCCGCCGGGCTTGTAGCTGTCGGGATACACCTTGGAGTCAGGCTTGATGTAAGGCTCGCTCGGGATGGGGAAGCTCAGGACCTCCACCGCGCCCACGACCGTGCGGCCGATGGTTCGATTGACCCCGCGGACCACGCCCACGGTGCCACCGTGGGTGCCTCCGAACAGGGCACCCTGCTCGTAGCTGCGCTGCAGTTCACCGAGGCGGAACGGCTCGGACAGGTTGTCGAGGCCACGGCCAAGCTTCTGCTCGGCGCTGGTGCACCCGACGAGCACCGCGGCCACGGTCACAAGGAGACTCACCGGCTGGAGGGAGGAACGCATAGGGATGGAAAAGGTGGTCAAAGCGTATCGGCGGACTCGAGGGGCGCAAGCGCGGACTTCGATCCGGAAGGGCTCATTTCGTTCAGGCGGGATCCGACGGGATGTCCACGGCCTCCGCCCGGGCCGCCTTGCGCCCCCACCACCAGGCGATCACCAGGCTGATCTCATAGAGCAGGTGCAGCGGCAGGAACAACAGGATCATGTTCAGCGGATTGCCGTCGGGCGTGATGAAGGCGGCAATCATCAGGCCGGCAACGACCCAGTACGATCGGAACTTGGAAAGCTTGGCCGCGTCGAGGATGCCGATCTTGACCAGCGTCAGCAGGACCAGGGGCAACTGGAAGGCGATGCCCATGCCCAGCATGAACCAGCAGACGAAGCTGATGTACTCGTCGGCCTTCCACTCGTCGGCGGCGAAGCCCAGCCAGTTGGAGAAGCTCACGGTGGTGCTCAGGCAGATGACCAGCAGCACGAAGTAGCAGAAGGCCACGCCCAGCAGGAACAGGAAGGTGGCCCAACCGCTGACCTTGAAGAGGAACGACTTCTCATGCTGATGCAACGCCGGCAGGACGAATTGCGCGATGAAGAACAGCACGAAGGGGATCGACACGGTGATGCCGCCGAACATGGCGATTTGCATCACCACGCTGAACGCCGTGACCGGACCCAGGGTCTTGAGCTGGACGTCGAAGGTGCGCGTGGCGCTGGCCGGCGGGTTGGTCTCCACTTGGAAACCGAGAACGAAGTTGGTGCCAACCTGCATCGGTGACAACCGGAAGACGGTGTCGCGGTTGGTGGAAACTCCCGGGATGCCGCTGTCCTCGGGAGTCATGCGGGTCAGGACATTGGTGCCAAGCATCAACACCACGCGGCCGTCCTTCGACTGGCGCATGCCCTCGGCCACCGAGAGCGGCCATTTGAGGAACTGGATGACGACGTTGCTGCCGCTGAGGCAGAGCACGAAGCCGAGGAACACCGCGATGGCGCACTTGATGAGCGTCCACCGGAGATCCTCGAGGTGCTCCAGGAAGGTCTTCACCGGTCCTCCACCGGCCTCCTCGGAATCGGGATCCGGGGGCAGCGAGGGTGCCAGAGTGTACTCGGGATCTTCGGCCATGCGCTCTTGAAGGGGAGGTCTGCGGAGGGTTGCGCGGGAATTGGGCCCCGATCCGGAACAACCGACATTCTCGGATTCGTCAGGTACGGCTGCCGACGGGATTCCGGAACTGAATCACCGACGCACCGGATGCATCCCACGCCGCACACCGGACGCGGCCCACCGCTCAGGCCTTGTGGCTGTGCGAGACCGTGTCGGATGCCGGCCGAACCGGCGCGGAGGGAGCCGCCGGGCGCTCGGGCTCATCCATGACACGCTGGACCTCGTCCTGAACATCCTTGGAGGCCTTCTTGAATTCGCGGATGCCCGTGCCCACGCCCTTCATCAGTTCGGGGACCTTCTTGGCACCAAAGAGGACCAGAACCACGATGGCGATCCACATAATTTCTTGGCCGCCAAAGAATGCCAGTATCGAAGTCTCCATAGGATTTCCGTTCACTTGAGCGCTAGGCTAGGCCCTCCCACCGGCCCGCACAAGCCCACAAACCCGAAGCCCACAAGTGCCGGTGCGATCATCCATCCGAACGGAGAATCAAACCGGTGAAGCCCCCCCGGAGTCCGGACCAGACCGCCGGCCAGTCGATCCAGCCGATGCCTTCACCTACTTGGCGCCGGCGCCGGAGAACACGGCAGGCACGGTGCGCAGGAGGATCTTGAGGTCGAGCCAGAGGGACCAGTTGTCGATGTAGTGCAGATCAAGCCGCACCCACTCCTTGAAATCGGTGACGTTGTTGCGTCCGCTCACCTGCCACAGGCAGGTCAGGCCGGGCTTCACGCTGAGACGGCGCCGGTGGGCCATGTCGTCGAAGCGGGCCACCTCGTCCACCGGCAACGGGCGGGGACCGACGAGGCTCATCTCGCCGCGGAACACGTTCCAGAGCTGCGGCAACTCGTCGATCGACCACTTGCGCAGGAAGCGGCCGATGGGCGTTACCCGGGGATCGTTGGTGACCTTGAACACCGGGCCGCTCATCTCGTTGAGCTTGGCCAGCTCGTGCTTCAACTGCTCGGCGTTGGTCACCATGGTGCGGAACTTGAGCATCGTGAACGGATGGCCATTGAGCCCGGCCCGCCGCTGGCGGAAGAACACCGGGCCCGGCGAAGAGACCCGCACGGCCAGCGCCGCAACGAGGAACAAGGGCGAGGTCGCCAACAACAAGACGAGGGACCCGAAGAAATCGATCACTCCCTTCGCCATGGACTGCCACGTTTGCTCGGGTCCCGTCCGGAAGACGAGCACCGGATGGCCTGCGAGCTCGTCGACGGTGGTCTGCGACACCCGTGTCTGGAAGAAGTCGGCGTGCAGCCAGACCTCGACACCCTCCAGCTCGCACACCTGGATGATCTTCTCGATCTGGCCGAAGAGGAACTGCTTGGGCGCCACCAGAACCGCGTTGGCCGCATGGGCGTGCAGCAGGTCGGTGAACACGGCGATGGAGAACTGGCCCGGATCGAGGCGGGCCGCCACCGAGATCTCGCCCCGGGCATCGTGCTTCAACGTCTCGTCCAGGCGGTTCATCTCGCGCTCGCCGCCGATGAGGATGACGCGCCTCCGTGCCTCCTGCCCCGCCAACCGGGACCGCGCCCACAGGCGCAGCAGCTCCTCCTTGAGGACCATCGCGCAAACGATCATGGGCAGGAAAAGCGAGACCACGCCGCGGGCGACCTCCTGCTTGGTGAAGAACATCGCGACAATGATCGTGAGCGAGACCCACGCCGAACCGCGAAGGATCTGGGCCAGCGACTGCCGCCGCGAGGCGAGGATGGGACGGTGGTAGAACCCTTGCAGCTCCAGGAGCGGCGGCGTGAAGGGCACCACGACCAGCAACAGCCATTGGTACTTCTCGAATCCGCCGATGACCGCGTCTGTGTCCAGCTGTGGCAGCGAGCGGATGAAATGGGCCAGCCAGAACACGCCGCCGAACAACGCCGCATCGGAGAGGGCGTGGATCTTGTTCAGCAATTGGCGTTGACGCAGCAACATCCGGGTCCGTCACCGATAACCTTACTCACGGCTTTTGTTAAGAGAATGTTGTGCCAACCGGCGGTGCCCACCTCCCCGGGTGCTTGCGGGGCATTTGCTCCTTGGCAGGACCGGTGCAATTCCTAGCGTCCGGGCTGCGATGAGCGCCAACCCTGAAACCCTCTGGTCCCGCTTCCAACGCCACCACCTGGACTGCCCGTCCATTGGACTGGCCCTGGACATCAGCCGGGTGCCTTTCCCGGACGACTTCCACTCCAAGATGGAACGGCCGATCCGGAAGGCGATGGCCGACATGGAGGCGCTGGAACGGGGGGCGATCGCCAACCCGGACGAGCAACGCATGGTGGGCCACTACTGGCTGCGCAACCCGGCGCTGGCACCACAGCCGGAAATCACCCGGGCCATCGAGGAGACCCTCTCGGCCATCGCCGAGTTCACCGGGCAGGTGCATTCCGGGGTGTTGGCGGGGGAGTCCGGGGCCTTCCAGAACCTCCTGGTGATCGGGATCGGCGGC
>JBIKMQ010000085.1:0-7482 GCA_044359215.1 Candidatus Chromulinivoraceae bacterium | reverse complement strand
GCCACGTGATCAGCCAGAACCGCAAGGGCTACCGGATGAAGGACCGACTGCTCCGACCCGCCGCGGTCGTGGTCGCCCGTCGGCCCGCCGCATCGGCCTCCCCGTCGAGCCAATCCCCGAGCCAATCCTGACCCATGGCCGCCAGCAACAAGCGCGACTATTACGAGGTCCTGGGAGTGGACCGGGGTGCCACGCCCGAGCAACTCAAGAAGGCCTACCGGAAACTGGCCGTCCAGTACCACCCGGACAAGAACCCCGGCGACAAGGAGGCCGAGGAGAAGTTCAAGGAACTCGGCGAGGCCTACGAGGCGCTCAACGACCCGCAGAAGCGGGCCGCCTACGACCAGTACGGCCATGCCGCGTTCGACCCGCGCCTGCGGGCCGGGGCCGGCGGTGCCCGGGGAGGCGGCGGGGGCGGCTTCCACGACCCGGCCGACATCTTCCGCGAGGTGTTCGGCGGCGGCGGCGGCGGCGGGAGCATCTTCGAGCAGTTCTTCGGTGGTGGCGGCGGCGGCGACGAGGAGGAAGCCCACGGTGAGAACCTCCGCTACGACCTCGAGATCACCCTCGAGGAGGCCGTCAACGGCACCGAGAAGGAACTGACCTTCACCAAGCCGGTGCGCTGCGAACCCTGCGGCGGCGGCGGGGCCGAGAAGGGATCCAAGACGATCACCTGCCAGACCTGCGGCGGCCGGGGCCAAGTGACCCGGAACGCCGGCATCATCATGATGCGCCAGACCTGCCCCCGGTGCTCCGGGGCCGGCAAGGTCATCGAACGCCCGTGCCGCGCCTGCTCCGGCGAGGGGCGGGTCAACCAGAAGTCCTCCGTCCGGATCCGCATCCCGGCCGGCGTCGACACCGGCGTGCGGCTGCGCTCCTCCGGCAACGGGGCCGCGGGCGTCCGTGGCGCGCCCAATGGCGACCTGCATGTGATGATCCACGTGCAGGAGCACGACATCTTCGGGCGCAACGGCCGCGACCTCACCTGCGAGGTGCCCATCCGCTTCGTGCAGGCGGCCCTCGGGGGCGAGATCGACGTGCCGACCCTCACCGGCAAGGCGCGCATCGCCATCCCCTCGGGCACCCAGTCCGGGAGCACCTTCCGCCTCAAGTCCCGCGGCGTGAAGGATCTCCAGGGGGGCGGTCAGGGAGACCTGCTGGTGACCGTGCGCGTGGAGATCCCCCAGCGGCTCAACGCGGCCCAGCGGGCCAAGCTCGAGGAGTTCGCCGCCCTGTGCGACGAGAACGTGAACCCCCAGTCGAAGGGGTTCTTCGAGAAGGCCCGCAATTTCTTCAAGTAGGCTTCGGCCCGGGCGGGCCCCACCCGACATGCACCGCTTCTTCGTCTCCCCGGACCGGTGCTCCGCCCCGGAGTTCACCCTCGGGGACGGCGAGGCCCGTCACGCCCACCAGGTGCTGCGCCTCGGCCGGGGGGACCGACTCGAGGTGCTCGACGGCCGGGGAGCGCTCATCGAGGCCGAGATCCTCTCGGCGGGCCGGGACGGTGTCGCGGTGCGCGCCCTGTCCCGGCAGGTGCGGGCTCGTCCCGCACGCCGGCTCGTCCTGCTCCAGGCGCTGCTCAAGGGCAAGGCGATGGAGGTGGTGCTCGAGAAGTCGGTCGAACTCGGGGTCGAGTCCATCGTGCTCCTCGACACCGCGCGCTGCGTGGCGCGGGTGCCGGCCGGCGAAGCCGAACGCAAGCGGGCCCTGTGGACCCAGACCCTGATCGAGGCCGCCAAGCAGTCGCGCAACCCGTGGCTGCCCGGGCTGGAGGGACCGCTGCCTCTGGGGCAGGCCCTCGACACGTTGAGCCTCCCTCCGTCCGGGGCGACGTTGCTCTTCGGCTCCCTCGAGCCCGACGCCCCGCCGATGGGGCGGGTGCTCGAGGCGTTGCGGCGGGACCCAAAGACCCCGGCCGGCACGGGGACGGCGGCCTCCTGCTGCTGGGCCGTGGCCATCGGGCCGGAAGGCGACTTCAGCCCGGACGAGCTGGGGTGTCTACACCGTCACCCCGGGCACCCGGTGTCTCTCGGTCCCCTCATCCTGAGGGCCGAGACCGCCGCCATCGCGGCCATGGCCCTCCTGGCCGATGCGGCGCGACGCCTCGACGCGGCTCCCGACCGTCCGGCCCGGGCGTGCCCGACGAACAGCCTGACGACGCCCCCCGCCTGACATGCCACCAACCCCGTCCTTCCTCCGCTTGCTGTCCGGCCTGCTGCTCCTCGGGTCGCTGTCGACGGCCATGCGGGCCGAATCTGAGCCCGGCCCGGTGGGGCCACGGGCTGCGGCCCCATCGCCGCCCAAGCCGACCTCCCGGATCCCCCGCGACGCGTTCGTGCTCCGCCCGTTCGAGTGGATCCCGTCCGTGCCGGCGGCACGCGCCGTGCCGGTCGGCTTCCCCGAGACCAAACCCATGGGGTACATCCACGCGCTGGCCTCCACCGGGGAGCGCCTGTGGATCTCGGCCCACCCCTTCGGCGACACGAACCTCCCCCCGACGGCCGGCCGGCTGTGGAGCTACCATCCGGCCTCCAACCGCATCGAACCGGCCACGGGCATCCTGGAGGGGCACGCCGTCTCGGGGCTGCGGGCGCGCGGCGACGACAGCCTGTGGCTGATGATCGATGGCGGGCTGGCACGGCTCGACGGACGCAACTTCGCCGTGGATCCCTTCGGCCCCGTGCAGGGCATGAGCAGCCGCAACCCCGTGGGGGTCGCCGAAACCCGCCGGGCCTTCCATGCCCTCGGTGATTCCGGCGCCCTGCACCGCCTCTCGGCCGACGAGCGCAGCTTCCCCCGTTTCGACGCCTCGGCTCCCCTGCCGGACGCCAACGACGCCTCGGCCTGGCGTCTCCTGATCGGCTCGGGCGACTGGCTCCTGGCCGCCACCGACCGTCGGCTGGCGCTGAGGCCCGACGATGCCGCCCGATGGAACGCGCAACCCCCTGTCATCCGCACCCACTCGCCCGAACTGGACCCTGTCCGCATCCTGGCCGCATGCGGGGATGGCGACGGCGGGTTCTGGATCGGCTGCGATGCCGGGCTCGGCTTCCTCCAGGCCTCGACCGGAGCGTTGGAGTTCCGGGAACGCTCCACCGGCGTCACGGTGCCCGGGGGCATCGGCATCCCCATCGCGGTCGGGATGCAACCCACGGCCGCGGCGATCGACGCGGCCCGCGAACGGGTGGCCGAGGGCATCCGTCAGCGCATGAGGGCGCGCGCGCGCCTGGCCCGCGCCGGGGGCGGGTCGTCGACGCCCGTCGACCCGGTCACGCCCACCAGCCGGATCCCCGCCGGCGTGCGGGCCCTGGCGATGGACCGTGGATTCCTCTGGGTGGCCACCGCCGACCCGGTGTTCCCGCTGCGCTCGCGGATCCTGCTCTTCCACCCGGGCAGCCGGAAATGGGTCGGCTGGTTCCCGTTCGCCTTCCCGGTCACCACGCTGGCGGTCGACGACCGCTACCTGTGGATCGGGGCCGACACGCAGTTCACGCGGGCCACCCCGCTCCATGCGCTGGAGAAATCGGCCCTGCTGTCGATCCCGGCCAGCCGGTGGACCCCCGACCGGCTTGAGCCGGAGGACCTCGACGCCAAGGTCGCCGCCCTTCCGGCATCCGAGCAGGCCGTCTTCGCGTTCTTCTCCGGGAACATGGCCCGCGTGCTTCGCCTGACCGACGGCGACGACCTGAACGACGAGCAACTCTTCCTGCGCGCGCTGGCCCATGACCCGATCGGCCTCGATCAACCCGAGGCCATGGCCCTGCACTTGCGACGACTCGTGATCCGCCATCCCGGCAGCGTGTTCACCGGCCTGGCCAGCGCCCTGCTTGAGCGGGTGGCCCAGAACGGGTCTGCGGTGCCGACGGTCCCGAACGGAGCTCCTCCGCCCGTCGACCCGTCCGTGCCCCCCATCGCCACGCCCACCCCGACCCCGGCAATCTCCGCGGAGTCACCCCGTCCGGCGGCGCCGCCGACCGCCACCCGGGCCCCGGTGGCGCCCGCATCGACCCTCCAACGCCGCGACCTCAATCGCGACGGCAGGCTCAACCTGGTGGAATGGCGACTGTGGCTGGGCCCCACGGCCGAACTGCGGGACTGGGACCGGAATGGCGACGGCGAGATCGACCGCACCGAATTCGAGGCCTTCGCCGAGGCCAATCCGGGGCGCTGACCGGCCCATCCGGCGATGTCCGGCACCGCCCCCCGTCCCTCAGCCGGCGTCCAGGGATCCGGCTCACCAGGGCACCGCAACACTCAGGCGATTGCCGAAGCGGTTCTTGTAGAACAACTGCCGGTGGGTTTGGCCGAACTCGTGGACCATCCGGGTGATCTTGACGTCGAAGCAGCAGTACTCGGCGATCTCCAGCATCTTGCCCTGCCGGTACCACTCGATGGCCTGCAACCCCTCGCTGGTCTTGCCCAGTCCAAAGGTCGCCTCGGCGATCGAATCGAGCGACAGGCGATGCTTGAGCGTCTCCACGAGCGACACCAGCATGTCGAGGGTGGGCAACTGCGTGAGGTCGAAGACCGTGTAGCCGTGGAGCACCTCGTAGTCGAAGCGCAGATTGTTGAAGCCGACCACGAGGTCCGCGCGCTGCAACTCCCGGATCAGGGCATCGACCCGGTCCTCGCCGTAGATCTCGTAGCCCCCGCGGGCCGTCGAGTAGGTCACCCCCAGGCTCATCCGCATGTCGCGGATGTTCGACCATCCGCCGACCTCGTCGGCCGACTTCTGCGTCTCCAGGTCGAAATAGACGATGTTCCTCACCGCGCCCGGTGTCCGGCAAAACGGGCGCGGGGTCAAGCGGGCCGACCGGGTTTTTCCGGGCATCGGCCGGCCCGGCACCCCGCCGCTGCCGCCCGGCCTCCTTCGAACCCTCCGCCGCTCCTGCCCGGCCGCCCCGGCCGGCCGCTTCCTGTCGGCTTCCTTGACGGTCGGGGGCACGTGCGGTTTTCTCGGGGTTTCGGTACAAACCTGAACACGCAAATGAGCAACATCGTTGATATCCAAGCCCGCGAAATCCTCGACTCCCGGGGCAACCCGACCGTCGAGGTCGACGTCCTCCTCGACTCCGGCGCGGTCGGCCGCGCCGCCGTCCCCTCCGGCGCCAGCACCGGCGAGCACGAGGCCATCGAACTGCGCGACGGCGACAAGAAGCGCTACCTGGGCAAGGGCGTCAGCAAGGCCGTCAAGAACGTCACCGACAAGATCGCCCCGGCCCTGGCCGGCGTGGACGCCTTCGACCAGCTGACCGTCGACAAGACCATGCTCGAGCTCGATGGCACCGAGACCAAGGCCAAGCTCGGCGCCAACGCCATCCTCGCCGTCTCGCTCGCCAACGCCAAGGCCGCGGCCGCGACCCTGGGCCAGCCCCTCTTCAAGTACCTCGGTGGGCCCAACGCCAAGGTGCTGCCCGTGCCCATGGCCAACGTCATCAATGGTGGCGCCCATTCCGACGCCCCGATCGACTTCCAGGAATTCATGGTCATGCCCCATGGCTTCGAGACCTTCAGCGAAGGCCTCCGCGCCATCACCGAGATCTTCCACGCCCTCAAGGCCGTGCTGAAGAAGAAGGGCCTGAGCACCGCCGTGGGTGACGAGGGCGGCTTCGCCCCGAAGCTCGAGAGCGCCGACGCGGCCCTCGACGCCATCGCCGCCGCCGTCAAGGACGCCGGCTACAAGCTCGGCAAGGACATCTTCCTGGCCCTCGACGTGGCCGCCTCCGAGTTCTACACCGGCAACGAGACCTACGTCTTCAAGAAGAGCAGCGGCCAGAAGCTCAGCGGCGACGAGATGGTCGAGTTCTATGCCCGCCTGTGCGCCAAGTACCCCATCGTCTCCATCGAGGACGGCTGCGCCGAGGGCGACTGGAAGACCTGGAAGAAGCTCACCGACAAGCTCGGCGGCAAGACCCAGCTCGTGGGTGATGATCTCTTCGTCACCAACGTGAAGTTCCTCCGCAAGGGCATCGAGACCGGCACCGCCAACTCCATCCTCGTGAAGGTCAACCAGATCGGTTCCCTCACCGAGACCCTCGACGCCGTCGAGCTGGCCCAGAAGAGCCGCTACACCGCCGTGTTGTCGCACCGCTCGGGCGAGACCGAGGACAGCACCATCGCCGACATCGCCGTCGCGACGAACTGCGGCCAGATCAAGACCGGCTCGCTCAGCCGCACCGACCGCACGGCCAAGTACAACCAACTCCTGCGCATCGAGCAGATGCTCGGCAAGAACGCGGTGTACGCCGGCCGCAGCGCCCTGCCCCGGGGCCGCTGATCCATCGAAGGCGCCGGTGCCGGCCAACCCGTCGCCGGCCGGCCCGGAAGGCTGCACGGCCCGTGGACCCGAGACAGAGGGTCCACGGGCCTTTTTCATGGATCCATCGGGGCCACCCGGCCCGACCCCGGGGCCGATCGGCAGCGGCTCAGCGCCGGGCCGACGGCGCCGGCGAAAGGCGCACCATGCCTGAGGCGGGGTCATAGGCCAGCACCTGCCCGGGTGAAATCTCCGGCACTCGGGCCAGGAACCCCGCCTCGACCAACTCCTGCAGCCGGGCCGGATAGCGGTCCTCGACCGCGTGGAATTGCTGCAGCGCCGACAGCAGCGGGGCGAGGTCGGCCACCCCCTCGGCCCTCCGTTTCGCGGAGACCGTGGCGCCGAGGTAATCCACCGGGGCCGACAGGGGCGACGACGCGGTCGGGCCCGAGGTGCTCCCCGAACCGCCGCCACCGGTGGCATCCGCCGTCGGCGCCACCGCCGGCTTGTCCTGACCACCGCACCCGGCGATGAGCACCATGGCTCCCAGCATCGACACCCAGCGTCCCTTCATCTCGCCCCAGTCCAGCGGTGCCCGCCGGAAAATCAAGGCCGCGCTGCGGCGGCGCATGGCGGCGGGCGGCCCGGCGCCGGACGGGCAATTGATACCGGGCGCTCCGTCCGCCATGCTCCCGGTCCTCATCCATGAGTGAAACCTTGGTCATCGGACACCGGAACCCGGACATCGACGCGATCTGCTCGGCCATCGGCTACGCGGAGTTCAAACGGCGCACCGGCCTGAAGAACGCCGTCGCCGCGCGCTGCGGCGACTGCAACGACCGGACCGACTTCGTGCTCCGGACCTTCGGCGTGCCCGCGCCGCGCTTCGTGGCGGACGTGTCACCCCAGGTGCGCGACGTGATGGTGGACCGGGTGGTGGCGGTCTCGCCGCGTACCAGCATCTGCGAGGCGATGTCGGTCATGGACCAGCGCAACATCCGGGTGCTGCCGATCCTCGACGCCGACCAGCGGTGCCGGGGCCTCCTGTCGGTCTTCAAGGCCAGCAAGTTCTTCTTCCCGTCGCCCAACCGCATCTTCGACTCACGGAGGATCGTCGCCTCGGTGCAGGGGTTGGCCCGCACCCTCGGCGGCCGGGTGCTCTGCGGATTCGCCGACGAGGCCGAGGAGGACCTCATCCTGATGGTCGCCGCGATGAAGCCGATCAG
>JBIKMQ010000084.1:0-7577 GCA_044359215.1 Candidatus Chromulinivoraceae bacterium | reverse complement strand
CGAAGGGATTGTCGGCCGGGATGGAATAGGCCTCCGGGTTGACCCCGAACCCGGGGTTGGGCGGGAGATTGCCGGGCTTGCGGTCGACATCGAGCCGCAGGATGCCCCCGAAGAAACCGGCATCGAGGCGCTGGGTGACCCGGTTCTCCCAGAGGCTGCCATCCCCGACCGACAGATACAGGCAGCCGTCCGGACCGAAGGCGAGGCAGCCTCCGTTGTGGTTGGGCCCCGGATCGGGCTGGTGGAAGAGCACCGTCTCGGACGCGGGGTCCGGTAACCCGTCCCCGCCCGGCGGCACCGTGAAGCGGGAAAGCCGGTTGAAGGAAGGGCTCGGGTCCCCGGGCCCTCCGGTCGAGGACCAATAGGCGAAGACCCAGCCGTTGGTCTGGAACCCCGGGTGGAACGCCATGCCCAGCAGGCCCGCCTCCTGCTCGAAGAACACGCGCTGCGACAGGTCGAGGAACACACGGCTGGTGACCGGGCCACCTTCGGCGCCCCCGCTGCCCAGACTCACCTCGTGGGCCACCCCACCCATGCCCAGAAGCACGATCCGCCGCGTCTGACCCGGCGGCACCGCGAATCCGACGATGGCGGACATGTAGCCCAACCCCGGGAAGGCCTCCTCCAACACCCACGGTCCGCCGGCGGGTTCCAACGGGATCGCCCCCCCATCCCAAGGGCCCTGTTCCAAGGCATGGGACATCGGGGCCGCCGTCATCCCACAGAGCGCGGACCGCAGCAGACATCGATGAAGACCCCGGAAGATGAGCTTCGGCAGACTCGCCATTCCACCGGATTGGACGCCATTCGGGCGGCGCAGGTTTCAGGCTAGGTTACAATTGTAACCGTTTGGCCCGGCCGTCCATCCCCGGGGGCGGGAAACACCGCGCCCTGCGCCTCAGCCACCGAGGTATGCGTCCCGGACCTGCGGGCTGTCCCGCAGCACCTCGGAGCGGTCGGACAGCAACACCCGCCCGGTCTCGAGGACGTAGCCATGGGTGCTCACCTCGAGTGCCAGGTGGGCGTTCTGCTCGACCAGCAGGATGGGCAGCGAGCGCTCCCGGTTCAGCTCGACCAGCCGGGCAAAGATCTCCTTCACCAGCAGTGGTGCGATACCTAGCGACGGCTCGTCGAGCATGAGGAAGCGCGGGCGGCTCATGAGGGCACGCCCGATGGCCAGCATCTGCTGCTCTCCGCCCGAGAGGGTGCCGGCGGGCTGCCCAAGGCGCTCCTTCAGCCGGGGGAACATCGAGAACACATGCTCCAGCTCGGAGGCGATCCACCGGGCGTCGCGCTGCAGATAGGCGCCCATTCGAAGGTTCTCCATCACCGTCAGGTTGGCAAAGACCAGCCGTCCCTCCGGCGAATGGGCCAGGCCCAGGCGCACGATCTCGTGAGGGGGCAGGCCGGTGATGTCCCGCCCGTCGAAGACGATGCGTCCAGAGGCCGGCCGGACCATGCCCGAGATCGCCCGGAGGGTGGTGGTCTTGCCCGCGCCATTGCCGCCGATGAGGGTGACGATGCCCGTGGGCGGCACGCTCAATGAGATGCCGTGGAGGGCCGTGATGGCCCCGTATCGGACGCTCAGGTTCTGGACTTCGAGCACGGCGGCGGCAGGTCGGGGGTTGGGGGGAGTCGGGGATGGAGGGGGCGTGGACGGACGTCGGGCGGGGTCAGTCCCCGAGGTAGGCGGCGATCACCCTCGGATCGGCGCGGATCTCTTCGGGCGATCCCTCGGCGATCTTCCGGCCGTACTCGAGGACGTGGATGCGCTCGCAGATGCCCATGACGACCTTCATGTCGTGCTCGACCAGCAGCACCGCCAGGCCGAAGCGGTCGCGCACGAAGCGGATCAGGCGCATCAGCTCGTCCTTCTCGGACGGGTTCATGCCGGCGGCCGGCTCGTCGAGCAGCAGCAGCCTCGGCCGGGTGGCCAGGGCGCGGACGATCTCCAGCCGGCGCTGGTCGCCGTAGGAGAGGCTGCGGGCCGGGGCGTCACGGAAGCGCTCAAGGTTGAAGATGCCCAGCAGTTCGAGGGCCCGCTCGGCCAGTTCGGCCTCCTCGGCCAGGAAGGCCCGGCCGCGGAGGAGCGAGTGCCAGGCGCGATGCCTCAGGTGCCGGTGGAAGGCCACCCGGACATTCTCGGCCACCGACAGGCTCGGGAAGAGCCGGATGTTCTGGAAGGTCCGGGCGATGCCCAGGCCGGTGAGGTGGAAGGGCCTCCGGTCGGCGGTGCCCGACCCGGCGAAGTCGATCCGGCCCTCGGTGGGCTGGTAGACGCCCGTGATGAGGTTGAAGAGCGTGGTCTTGCCCGCGCCGTTGGGCCCGATGAGCCCGGCCAGCTCACCCTCGCGGACATCGGCCGTCACGGACGACACGGCCGTCAACCCGCCGAAGCGGATGGTGACCCCCGTGAGCTGCAACAGCGATGTCGGAGCGCTCATGATGACGGCCTCCGGGATGGGCGGCGGTGGAAGAGCCCCTCCGGACGCAGGAGCATGAGCAGGATGAGCATCAGCGAATAGAGGATCATCCGCGCATCCTTGATCCAGTCGAGCGACCAGGCCGGGCCACCGAAGGGGTTGGGGATCGAGCGGCTGCCCAGCTCCCGGAGCCCCTCGGGCAGGAGCGTCAGCAGGATGGCCGCGAAGACCACGCCCGCATGACGTCCCATGCCGCCGAGGATCACCATGACCACGATCTCGATGCTCTTGTCGAAGGAGAAGCCGCCCGGGTTCAGGTATCCCTTGAGGTGCGCATACAGGCCGCCGGCCACCCCGGCAAAGAACGATCCGATGCCGAAGGCCGTGATCTTGTAGCGCGTGGTGTCGAGCCCCATGGCCTCGGCGGCGACCTCGTCGTCGGCCACGGCAAGGAACCCGCGACCTCGGGTGGACTCGAGAAGAGCCCACACGGTGTACACCGTCAGCGAGGCCGCGCCGAAGGTCCACAACAGGTTGGTGTGGGTCGGGACGCCGGTGAGCCCCCGGGCGCCGCCGACCGCGTCGACGTTCTGCAGGACCACCCGGATGATCTCGCCGAAGCCCAGGGTCACGATGGCCAGGTAGTCGCCCTTGAGCCGGAGCGACGGCGCACCGACGGCCAGGCCGGCCAAGGCGGCGACCAGTCCGCCGGCCACCAGGCTGGCGGGAAAGAACACCCACTGCAGCGTGCCCGCGCCCCAGCCGATCCTCGGGGCCACCACCGTCGACAGCATGGCGGAGGTGTAGGCGCCCACGGCCATGAACCCGGCATGCCCCAGCGAGAACTGCCCGGTGAACCCGTTGATCAGGTTGAGGCTGGAGGCCAGCACGATGCCGACGCCGACACCCATCACCACGTCGAGGAAGTAGGGGTCGATGGATCCCGACACGGCCGAGGCCACCCCCGAGAACAGCAGGGCGGCGATCAACCAGCGTTGGGCCTTGGGGATCGCCATGGTCAGACCTTCTCCACCCGCGGCCGGCCCAGCAGACCCGCCGGGCGGAACAGCAGGATCGCGATGAGGATGCCGAAGGCGATGGCGTCGCGGAAGGTCGACAGGCGGGTGCCAGAGACGAAGGTCTCGACCAGCCCGATGACCAGCCCTCCGAGCGCCGCGCCCGGCAGGTTGCCGATCCCTCCCAGCACCGCGGCGACGAAGGCCTTGAGGCCGGGCAGCGTCCCCATCAGAGGATCGATGCTGGGGTAGTTCATCGCGTAGAGCACCCCGCCGGCACCCGCCAGGGCCGAGCCCAGGCCGAAGGTGAAGGAGATGACCCGGTCGTTGTCGATGCCCACCAGCGACGCGGCCGTGGCATTGAAGGACAGTGCCCGCATGGCCGTGCCGATGCGCGTGCGGTGGACGATCCAGTAGAGCACGGCCAGGAGGACCAGCGCCACGGCCAGCACCACCAGCTGGTGGGTGGACACGGTCAGGCCGCCGACATGCAGCTGGCTGGAGGGGAAGAGCTCCGGGAACGCCCGCGGGTTGGGCCCGAACCCGAGCCTCGGGCTCTGGGCCACGTTCTGGATGAGCAGCGACACGCCGATGGCGGTGATGAGCACGGTGAGGGTCGAGCGCCCGCGCAGCGGCCGGTAGGCCAGGCGCTCGATGACCATGCCCAGTACGGCGCACGCGGACATGGCAACCAGGAGCGCCGCGAGGCCTCCGGGGATGGACCGGGTGGGCAGGCCGAGCTTCTCGACCGACACCCAGGCGGCGAAGGCCCCGAGCATGAAGACGTCGCTGTGGGCGAAATTGATGAAGCGCAACACCCCGTAGACCATGGTGTACCCCAGCGCGATGAGGGCGTAGATGGCCCCCAGGAGCACTCCGTTGAGCAGTTGTTGCAGGAACTCGGTCATCCGGTTCCGCGCCCCGGCCCGCGCGGACAAGCCCCCAAGAAAACCGCAGATGGATCCGATGTCGAGCGCAGGCCGCGACCGGGCAAGGGCCCGAACAGGCACCGCGGGGGCACCGGGCTCACTTCCGCAGCGAGGCCTGGCTGGTCACGATCACCCGGCGGGCGAGCATCTGGAGGGAGTCCTCGCCCCCCATGCGATCGGGGTGGACGTACCCGAGCCGCCCGAAGCGGAGGACCTTCTCCAGGGCGGCCTTGAGGTCCCCGGCCCGCAGGTCGGCGTCGATCAGCCGCGCCATCATGCCCTCGGGACAGGTCGGGTCGGTGGAGAAATCCAGGGGACCGAACCGGGCCTCGTCCGGGTCGAGGGCCTCCTCGAAGAGTTTCCGGGCGCGGGCGTCGTTGCCGCGGTCCCAGCTCACCTCGGCCAGGCGCATGCGGTGCACCCGCTGGCGCTGCGGGTCGAGGTTGGACAGGGCGCCGAGGAAAACCTCGAGGCGGATGGAGTCGGGGAGATGGAAGGCCGAGCGTTGGGTGCGGTGCCGCAGCAGGAGCAGGTCGGCCAGCTGCCTCAGCAGGTCCAGGTTGCGCAACTGCTCCTCGTCGGAGAAGGCCGGATGCGCCACCAGCGTGGCCACCTCGCCATCCGGGGCCGGGTTCTGGACCGCATAGCTGGACAGGAGGCGGATCACGGTCGGGTCGCGCGGCGCCAGCTCCTGCCACCGCCGCAGGATGGAACGGAACACCGGGAGCTGCGGCACCCCGAACCGCCCGAACTGGCGGGACAGGGCCAGGCAGTCGGCGGCCTCCAGCGGATGCGCGGCGAGGTGCTCGCCCAGCAGCGTTCGCGGGCGGGGCCGCTTGATCTCGTTCAAGCGGTAGGGCAGCCCGGCCATGCCCCGGATGAAGAAGGCCCGCTGGGCCCGGTACTCCAGCACCGGGTGAAAATCGCTGTGCACCGGAGTGCCGTCAGGGGCCAGGAAGAACGCATCGTCGAAGGCCACCATCTGAAGCGACAACACGTTGACCGGCCGGGTGATCTCGATGCGGCGCAGGTCGGCGGCGACGGCGGGCTCCGCCAGGCGCCGGGCCATGGCCGCGAGGTCGGCCTGGAAGGGCCGGGCCGCCCCGATGAGCAGCAGGTCGCTGGACGAGGTCTGCCAGAGGCTCAGGTGCGGGAACACCGAGCCGAAGGTGGCGACCACGGTGGCGAAGGTCTCGTCGTCGGTCTCGTAGGTCTGCACCCACTGGGCGCACAATCCGCCCTCCCGGAGCCGGGACAGGCAGTCCTGGTAGTATTCCCGGCTGAAGACGGCCGCCACGCCGGCCATCCACGGGTTGGACGGCTCGGTGATGATCACGTCGAAGGTCTGGGACGTGGTCTGGAGGAAGGTCTTGGCGTCCTCGATGTGGGTGCGGCACCTGGGGTTGCGGAGGCCGTCGTGGTTGAAGGGGGCGAAGTGGTCCCGGGCCACCTCCACCACCTCGGGCGAGATCTCCACCAGGTCCACCGACTTCACCGTGGCATGCTGCAGGACCGAGCCCACGGTCACACCGCTGCCCGCGCCGACCACCAGCACCGTCTCGGCCGAGGGCTTGAGCAGCATCGGCAGCTGGCCGGCGAGGATCTGGGTGCTCATGTCCTCGCCCGAGCTGGCGTCGGCCTTGCCGTTGACCTTGAGGCTGATGTTGCGCTGGCCGGCCAGGTTGGTCACCGCCAGGACCGCCACCGTCGAGCCGGCCCCGTCGCGGTGATAGGCCAGGTCGTAGATTTCCCCGCGCCGACGGAATTCCTCGATGCTGGCCGGCGGCTGCGCGTCGCGCCAGAGGCCCAGGACAAAGGCCCGTGACCACCGCTCGCCCAGGGTCACGGAAACCAGCCCGACGAGCAGGACCGTGGCGACCAACCCCTGGATCGCCGCCTTGGCGACCCCGCCCCGCCGGGAGGCGAGGGTGACCCACCCGATCAGCCCGTTGATGCCGATGCCGAGCGCCAGCGTGGTGGCCAGCCCGAGCACCGGCAGGAAGACCAGCCCGGTGAGCACCGCCCCGAGCACAGTGCCGAGGGTGTTCACGGCGAAGACCCTTCCCACCGACCCGCCGGTGCGGCGGAAGTCGGCCGTCGCCACGCGGCTGGCCAGCGGCAGGGTCATGCCCAGGCAGACCGCCGGAATGAACAGCACCCCGAAGCAAACGAGGGTCTGGGCCAGTTCGTACACCGGATAGGCCGCCGGACGACGGGCGATGACATTGGCCAGGTGGGCGAAGGCGTAGGGGATGAGGTCGTAGAAGAAGATAGACACCAGCAAGGTTCCGGCGAGGGCCCACTCGGAAACGGCGAAGGCCACCAGCGTGTCGACCCGCCGGCGCAGGGCCGAGACCAGGGCGCTGCCCACGGCGATGCCGCTGATGAAGGTGGCCAGCATCAGGGAGTAGGCATGGGTGCTGGAACCGAGGGCCAACGCCAGCAGGCGGGTCCAGGCCACCTCGTAGAGCATGGCCACGAAGCCCGACAGACCGGCGGCGACCAGGGCCACCCGGCACTCGAGCGGCGTGAACGACTCGTCGGTCTCGGCACGGGCCACCGGCGCCGGCGCGGCATCCAGTCCCTCGCCACTTCGGGAGCTCAGCACATAGGCCACCAGGGCGATGCCCAGGCTCAAGACGGCACCGAGCTGGACCACCGCCTCGAGACCGAGGGCGGGAATCCACCACCAGTCGGCCAGGATGATGCCGGCCACCGCGCCGGCGCTGTTGATGGAGTACAGGGCCGCGACACGCCCCCGCAGCTCCGAGAGCGAGCGGGTGACGTACTTGGTCAGCACCGGCAGGGTCGCGCCCATGAGCACGGTGGGCAGCAGGATCGTCAGGACGGCGAACCCGAACTGCAGGGCCAGGCGTGCCGAACCCTCGGGGTGCGCCGAGCGCACCGTCGCCAGGAACGCCTGCCGGACGGCCTCGAAATAGGACGGGAAGGCCACGGCGAAGAGGCCGATGCCGGCCTCGAGGCAGGCGTAGAAGAACAGCGGCCGGCGCAACGAGTCGGCCCGGGTCCCCAGCAGGGCGTTGCCTGCGGCCAGCCCGCCCATGAACGCCACGAGCACGGCCACCACGGCGTAGCTGGTGCTGCCGAGGAAGAGCGCCAGGTAGCGCGTCCAGACGACCTGGTAGAGCAGCCCGGCCAGACCGGAGACGAAGAACGAGGCCAAGATGGTCCAGAAGACCCCGGGGGAG